>CAMOIZ010000080.1 GCA_946616385.1 uncultured Bacteroidales bacterium
AGTGCCCACGTTCACCCCTTCCCTGCGTACAGAGACGGTGCCGTCGGCCTCTTCCTTTTCACCGACAACCACAAGCAGAGGCACTCTGAACTGGGCGATATCCCTGATTCTCTTGCCGAGCGTCTCGTTGCGGGCGTCTATTGAAGCGCGAATTTCGGAATTATTTAGCAATTCGCAAACTTTTTTTGCATAATTTTCAAATTTCTCACTGATTGGCAGCACTTTAACCTGCTCAGGAGCGAGCCAGACAGGCAGATGCCCGGCAGTATGTTCAAGCAACACGGCCGTGAAACGTTCGATGCTTCCGAAAGGAGCGCGGTGAATCATGATGGGGCGCTTCTTGCTGCCGTCGGCGTCGATGTATTCAAGTTCGAAACGCTCGGGAAGATTGTAGTCGACCTGGATAGTGCCAAGCTGCCACTCGCGGCCGAGGGCGTCCTTCACCATGAAATCGAGCTTCGGTCCGTAGAAAGCGGCCTCACCGTACTCGATCTTTGCAGGGAGTCCCTTCTCTTCGCAGGATTCGATGATTGCTCGCTCCGCCCTTTCCCAGTTCTCCTCGCTACCGATATACTTGTCGCGGTTGACTTTGTCGCGCAGGGAAATCTGAGCCTTGAACTTGTCGAACTTGAACACCTTGAACACATACTGTATAAGGTCGATCACTTTCTTGAACTCGTCCTTGAGCTGGTCGGGACGCACATACATGTGGGCGTCATCCTGGGTGAAACTGCGAACACGGGTAAGTCCGTGCAGTTCTCCACTCTGCTCATATCTGTACACCGTACCGAATTCCGCCAGGCGGATAGGAAGTTCCTTGTATGAGTGAGGGGACGATGCATAGATCTCGCAGTGGTGAGGACAGTTCATGGGTTTGAGCATGTACTCTTCGCCCTCCTGGGGAGTCTTGATGGGCTGGAAGGAATCCTTTCCGTATTTAGCCCAATGGCCGGAGGTCACATAAAGCTGCTTGCTTCCGATGTGAGGAGTAACCACCTGCAGATAACCGTATTCCTTGAGTTTCGCACGAAGGAATGTCTCGAGCTGATAACGAAGGACAGCGCCCTTGGGAAGCCAGAGAGGCAGGCCCATGCCTACGCGGCTGGAGAAAGTGAAAAGACCCATCTCCTTTCCGAGCTTGCGGTGATCACGCTTCTTGGCCTCCTCGAGAAGGACAAGATACTCGTCGAGCATGCTCTTCTTGGGGAAGGTTATACCGTAGATACGGGTAAGCTGCTGACGGTGCTCGTCGCCACGCCAGTAGGCTCCGGCAATCGCGGTGAGCTTGACGGCCTTGATAACTTCGGTATTGCGGAGGTGAGGGCCACGGCAGAGATCGGTGAAAGAACCGTTGGTGTAATAAGTGATGGTTCCGTCCTCAAGCTCGCTGATCAGTTCGCATTTGTACTGGTCGCCCTTTTCCTTGAAATGCTTCATAGCATCAGCCTTGCTGACCTCGATGCGTTTGAAGTCTTCCTTTCCCTGGGCAAGTTCCAGCATCTTCTTTTCGATCTTGGGAAGATCGGCCTCGGTGAGGGTGGCTCCGGCGAGATCTACATCATAATAGAAACCATTCTCGATTGCAGGACCGATACCGAACTTGACTCCTGGATAAAGGCTTTCAAGGGCTTCGGCCATAAGATGCGATGAAGAATGCCAGAAAACATGCTTGGCTTCTTCGTCTTCCCATTTGTGGAGCTTGATCTCCGCGTCGGTCGTAATAGGACGCATGAGATCGTAAATTTCACCATTAACGCTTGCAGCAAGAACCTCTGCTGCAAGACGGGGAGAGATGCTTTGAGCAATTTCGTAGGCAGTAATGCCTTTTTCAAAAGGCTTGACGCTGCCGTCGGGGAAAGTAATGTTAATCATTCGGCCATTTATATTTAGCCTACAAAGATAAGAAAAATATTTACTACCTTTGTGCATTATGGCAGAAGACAAGAATAATTTCATCAACGAAGCCGGCAAAAACGGCCTTGTTCTGGCAAGCGTTGCCATCGTTTATTTCCTGGCCACCAATCTTTTGGCCAAGATCGAGAACGGAGGCACAATGCTTACGGCTCTGAATTTTGTGTTGTGGGCGGCGAAACTCACACTCTGCATCTGGCTGATGTTCGCAATCCTCCGAAAAGCCGCGGCGGAAAATGGCAACGACCGTTCCGCAACTTTCCGTTTTGGCATGAACGTAGCCGCTTGCTCGGCTCTGGTTTATGCCGGATTCTATCTTCTGTACGTAACCGTAATCGATACCGAATTCTTCAAAGAAGCTTTCGACTCGATTGCCAGCGTGTACTCGGGCATGATGAATTCAGACGAGATTGACAGATTGATGAATATGGAATCTTCCATGCCTGCAGTCACTTTCTTTTTCAACCTGATATGGTGCTGGCTTTTCGGTACTATCATCTCTGCAATCGCATCAAGCAAAATCTGCGGACCCGACGATCCCTTTGCCAACGAGAACTGATATGGACATTTCTGTTATAATTCCTCTTTTCAACGAGGCGGAATCGCTTCCTGAACTTTCTGCCTGGATCGCAAGGGTAATGGCGGAGAACAATTACTCCTACGAAGTGATCATGGTCGACGATGGAAGCAACGATGCATCATGGGATGTCATCAAAGGTTTGTCGGCAGCTGACGCTCACATCCACGGGATCAGTTTCCGAAGGAACTACGGCAAATCCGCCGCCCTCTACTGCGGGTTCGACCGCGCCGGAGGGGATGTCGTGATTACCATGGATGCCGACCTTCAGGACAGTCCGGATGAGATCCCGGCTCTCTACAGAAAAATCAAGGAAGAAGGCTACGACGTAGTATCCGGATGGAAAAAACACCGCAAAGACAATGTGCTGACCAAGAATCTGCCGAGCAAGATTTACAATGCGACCGCACGTCATATTACCGGCATCAAGCTGCACGACATGAATTGCGGCCTGAAGGCCTACAGGAGCGAAGTGGTAAAGAACATCGAGGTCTACGGCGAGATGCATCGCTACATTCCTTATCTTGCGAAGAATGCCGGATTCACAAGAATAGGAGAAATTCCTGTTCACCACCAGAAACGCAAGTTCGGAAAGAGCAAATTCGGGATGGACCGTTTCGTCAACGGATTCCTGGATCTGCTCAGCCTCTGGTTCCTCTCCACTTTCGGCAAGAAGCCTATGCACTTTTTCGGTTACAGCGGGATTTTCATGTTCCTCATCGGATTCGTGATGACGATATGGATCATAGTCGCCAAACTTGTGCATCAGGCCCAAGGAATACGCTTCCGCGCTGTTACCGACCAGCCGTTATTCTATCTTGCCCTGCTTGCAGTAGTGCTCGGCGTCATGCTGTTCCTTGCAGGATTCATCGGCGAGATGATTGCGCGTTCGGGAGCCGAACGGAACAAATACAATATCAAGGAAACGCTTTAAGCGAGATTTGCCAGGGCTGCACGCACCGATCCATGCTTCAAAAGTGCGGATTTGGCAGAATCATAGTCCAGCCCGCTGGCTTCCATGATCATACGGGTGCCCCTGTCGACAAGTTTTGCATTGCTCAGCTGCATGTCATACATCTTGTTCCCCTTGACCTTGCCCAGGCGGATCATGGTGGCCGTAGAGACAGTATTGAGAATCATCTTCTGTGCCGTCGCCGCTTTCATTCTGGTGCTCCCGGTAACGAACTCCGGCCCTACGACGGCAACTATAGGTATCTCGGCAGCTTCCGCCAGAGGAGAGTGCTCATTACAGGTAATGCATGCTGTCAAAAGGCCCTCGGATCTAGCCTTGCGGACTCCCCCTATCACGTAAGGAGTGGTTCCGGACGCTGCGATTCCGACCAGGACGTCCTCTCTTGAAGGAGAATGTTCAGCCATATCGGCCCATGCGCCCTCCGGATTGTCTTCAGCGCCTTCCACAGCATTGAAAACCGCTTGTTTCCCTCCTGCGATGAGAGCTATGAACAATCCCCTTACGCCGTAAGTCGGGGGGATCTCGGAAGCGTCCACCACGCCCAGGCGTCCGCTGGTACCTGCGCCGATATAGAATATCCTTCCACCTTTCTTTACTCTGTCGACAATGGCGTCGACCAATTTTTCAATCTGAGGCAGCGCTCTCTGCACGGCATCGGCAACCAGGTGATCTTCACGATTGATTCCCTCGACCAGATCCTTGGTCGAAAGTTGCTCAAGATGGTCGTAATTTGAATTCTGTTCGGTCGTTTTCATTTCTGATGGAACTTTATGAGCTCTTCTGAAGGGGAAGCAAGATATTTGTCGACGTGCAAGTCGTATTCACCCGCCAAACGGTCGAAGATCCGACGGCAGGCATAAGCGAAGCCACCGACAACACCCAGATGAAGAGGCCCTTGCGACCTGTGGATTGCCAGAAGAAGACAGCGTTCGATGAAACGGCGGAAGTTTTCATCGACAAGATTCGACATATAGCGATTGTCATCATAAAAGGCAAGAATATCCGGGGCGAACTTGCCAAGATATGCAGCCGGTGAATTACCATGGTATACATTGCGGACAATCGTAGAATACGAAAGATCGTACTTTTCTTCGAAAGCGAGAGCGACACACTCGGGCACCATTCCCTTGATGTAATCCTCTATGAAACGCTTGCCCAAAGCGCCTGCGCTGCCTTCGTCACCAAGAATGAATCCGCCCGATGGGATTCTCGAAACGATTGTCACACCGTCATACACAGAGACATTCGAGCCGGTTCCGAGAATGCATGCGATTCCTGCATCATGACCGCACACGGCCCTGGCAGCAGCCAGAAGATCATTCTCCAGATAAATCTTGCTGTCAGGGAAATTCCGGCTCAAACAACCATATAATATATTATAAGGAGAAGAAGGGTCATCGGAAGGGAAAAGCCCTGCAGCATAAAAATAGATTGCATCCAAACAGGCCGAATCAGCAGCATCCCTGGAAGTAAGGACACCGTACTCCAAAGTACGAGCGATGAATTCTTCGTCGCCGGAAGAAAAATTCAGGCCTTCAGTCTGAAAAGATTTGTGAACAACACCCCTGTCCAGCAGGGTCCAGTCGGACTTGGTTGCTCCGCATTCAACAATAAGAATCATGACGCAAATATAATAAAAAAGTCCCTGGCATCGTAAGATGTCAGGGACTTCGAAAAACGGCGGCTACCTACTCTCCCAACTGGTCGGTCAGTACCATCGGCGT
>CAMOIZ010000081.1 GCA_946616385.1 uncultured Bacteroidales bacterium
GCCGACAACGCCTTCGTGCTGGGGCACTTCCCCGACGCCCTCGCCTGCGACATGGAATCCGGATCCATCTCCCAGGTCTGCCACATGTATGACACGCCCTTCATGAGCATGCGCGTCATCAGCGACACTGCCGAAGAGGAGAACCGCCTCGGTCAGTTCGAAAACTTCTGGGAAACCGTCGGAAGCGAATCTTTCGAGATCCTGCAGGCCTTCGTCAACGCCCTCCCGGACACTATCTAAAGATTAAATCCACTCAGTTCCAGCCTGGGCTTCAGCGCCATGTCGAAGTGGCGCTTGAGTATCCGTGCCGTGACGCATTTCTTCTCGCCGGGGAGGAGGTGGAAGTAGTTGTCCGACCAGTCCACGGGAAGGATGCGGTAATCGTCCGGAGTGCTTCCGAAGGCCGATGTCGACAGGCCTGTCGGGGCCGGGCCGGAATTCACCGGGGCATTGTTCAACAACTTGAGCCTCAGCATCATCGCAGGCTCGGAGCCGGTGTTCTCGATCTCTACGGAAACAGTATATCCTTCGGCATCTTCGCTTAGCTTCCAGCTCTTGCATACCTTGGCGGCAGGCAACTCGTTCAGGGCGCGGAAATCGTCTTCCGGATCCCCGAGCACATAGAAATTCTCCGAAAGCAGCGTTTCTCCATCCATCAGGCCAAGTTTGAGGAAACTGACCTTGCCTGCTGGCAGTTCGACCGAAGGGCCTTCAAAGGTGCTGTCGCCAGGCAGGGCCGGCAGTTCGAAGTCGTATGAGCGTATCTGAGCGCCGTGCATATCCAGAAGGGCTGCGCGAGCTTGCAGGGAGCCGAATCCATCTGCTCCCCAGTTGGTCACCTCCAGCTTGCCGGAGAAGGCATTGTATTGGATGTGAACCAGTTCGCAGGCCTTCTTGCTGGCGAAGTACGCGGCGTCCCCGTCGAAAAAGTAGTCGTACGGGCACCACACCAGCGAAGGCCAGGCATTGTGGCTCATCCAGAGGAGAATCCCGCGCCGGTTGTTGCTGCGGCTCTCGAATACGGCACGGAAGCCGTCGTAATCCACCCACTGGGCAAGGTCGCAGAACTGCTTGGCAGAGGCAGGCTCACCGAAACGCGAGACGACCGCCGCGTTGAACTTGTCCACATGCTGGGCATTCTCGATGGCAAAATCGTGCACGCCCCACATATCATTCTGAGGCCAGAGTTTGTCGGCAGGGATGAAGCGAAGCAGGGTTTCGTAGTTCGGCACATTGGTGGCACCCCGTTCGGAATGCATCCTGTCCTGCCCCCGGAGGTTGAAGTATTGGGAAGACGAATGGCGGAAATAAGGCCCTTCGCCACTCACGAGCCCCCTCGAGGAATGGGATATATAGAAAATATCGCTATGTTCGCGGGCGAGCAGCTTTCGCAGTTCGGCATCAAGGCTTGCGGGAGGCATTCCCTCGTTTCGGCCGCAGTAAAGCGCTATGCAGGGGTGACGGCGTATCTTGCGCACATAATCCTCGGCATTGTCCATAAAGAGTTTCTCGTCGTCCGGATCAGGGCCGTCGGAAGGATTGGCGAGCCAGAAATCCTGCCAGACCATAATGCCGTGGCGGTCGCAGGCCTCGTAGAATTCCTCGTCGGCAGTCTGCCCTACCCAGTTGCGTATCATAGTGAAATTCATCTGTTTATGATACCCCACAGCGATATCGTAGTCGCGTGCGGTGTAACGCAGGTTCAGCTCGCTGAATCCCCAGTTCCCGCCAAGCCCGGCAACGCGGGTGCCGTTCACCCAGGCTGTAAGGCGCCCGTCCTCAGTGGAATAGCTCAGCTGGCGCAGACCGGCCTTGAAGGCAAGTTCATCCGAAACTGAGCCATCCTGGAGCACTGCTACAGATGCATCGTACAGGTAGGCCTCGCCGTAACGGTTGGGCCACCACAGGCGGGGATTCTCCATCCGGATTGTCTTGCTGACGCTGCGCTCTTCTCCTGCGGCCAGCTCCACCGGCACTTCGAAGGACGCTTCTCCTATCTTCCCCTGCCACAGCACTTTGCGGGCATCGGATGCCGTATTGCGAAGCAGCGCCTCCACCGTCACATCCGCCACGCTGGTTTCGGGCAGGTTCAGCACCGTCTGCACGAGAGGGTCGGACACAGTGACATCCCCCTTGGTGCTGAATCGGACATCCCTCCAGATGCCGATGTTACGCCCGCGGACGGTAGGAATCCAGTCCCAGCCGATGGAAGCATGGAAGGTGGGATTGTCGGCCCCCAGCACGCCTCCGTTCGGGGGTATGCGCTTGAGTGTGTTGCCCTTGGCAGCGCCGGGATGGGCGGGACGGTGGATCAGCACCTCCACCTCGTTATCCCCTTTGCGGACTATATCCGTAACGTCGAAACGTGCGCGGGTGAAAGCTCCGTCTATCCTGCCCAGGGCCCTGCCATTCAGGCTCACGTCCGCCTTCCAGTTGATGCCGCCGAAGTCCAGGAAGACCTTCCGGCCCTCCGCCCCCTCAAAGGGAAGGGTGCCGCGGTAGATGAAATCGGAGTTGAAGTATGAGTCGGAGATGTACTCCTGGTCGTTTGCGTACGATATGTCAGGCACCGCGCCGAAGTCCATATAGCTCACCAGCACTGTCCCCGGCACTTTTGCGGGAATCCAGGCCTCCGGCTTATCCGCTTCGCTTGCGCGGGCGAGTTTCCAGGCGGATTCCGGGGCCTTGAGATCGTTGCTTCCCCAGATTTCCCATTCTCCCATTGCGATGGGTTCTCCGTTCGAAGCGGGTTCCATCTCCATTTTAATATAACGGCCCTTGCCTTTCAGGGGGAGTTCGTCTTCGACGCCGAAAACTGCCAGCTTATGCCATTTGCGGCCGTCTTTCGAAGCAAGTATGCGGCCGCCTGCGGGGCGATTGGACCAGTGGAATACGCTGCGCTCCAGTGTGGAGACCGCGCCCAGGTCCACCGTCAGCCATTGCGTTCCGGCATCTTCCGCCACCCAGAAACTGTGGAACTCTTCGTTGCCTACGACATCCAGGCGCTTTCCGTCCTTGAAGAAATCCCACTCCAGAAGCACCCATTCCCCCACTTCCCGGCCGTCCAGAATCAGGCGGTAGCCGTTGCGAGCGGGATCCGGCTCAATTTCGAAACTCATGGCCGTCTCCTTTCGGGGGATAAGGTCGAGGTCCAGTTTATGAACGCTTTCCCAGCTGGCGCCGCCATCTTTCGTGGCCAGGATTTCGGCCGTAGGCAGGGTTGCAGGACGATCCGCTTTATATCTCAGGGCCATATTCAGGCGCATCGCATCCACCTCCTGATGAATGCCGTGCTCCAGGATGCTCAGTTCGTAATGGGGATCCGTCACCTTGTAATGCACAGCCCTGCGATGCTGGAATACCGCTTCCTTCTTGTATTTGGGCGCGGGGCTGCCATTCTCGAGAACCTCGTAATAAACCGGAACGCCGTCCTCCACTATGCCGTCGGTCACCAACTGGGCGGTATAATAGTAATCGGTTGCCGAAGAATGGTAGGCAGCCCTGTGGAGTGCGATGTTCCGGCTTTCTTCTGTTTGTGAACAGGAAACAAGCGCCAGGAAGGCGATAGCGAGAATGGCTGTTCGGGTGGATTTCATTCTGATTTAGTTTTTTCAAATATAGCAAATACGGCTGATTAATGCTATATTTGTACTATGAAAAAACTTGCACTGAAACTCGCGCTGCTCTGCTCTGCAGCATTGCTTATCTGCTCCTGCAATAAGAATGAAGAATACCCTATGTTCTGGACCTGGCTCGAGGACATCCCGTCCATCGACATGGAATCCGCCTTCACTCACATGGAAGAGGCCGGGCTGGATGCCGTCATGCTCCATGCTCCCTCGGTCGAGGCCTACAAGAAGGATGTCGAGATAGCCCGCAGGCACGGAATCAAGGTCTACGCATGGGTATGGACCTTGAATCCTCCCCGTCAGGAGCGCGCGCAGATGCTCGCGGAGCATCCCGACTGGTTCAGCGTCAACCGCAATGGCGAGAGCGTGGCGGACCACAAGGCGTACGTGAATTCCTATAAGTTCCTGTGCCCGGCCCTTCCCGAGGTGCGCGAGTATCTGCGGAAGAAGGTCGAGGATATAGTGGCCGTGGACGGCGTGGAGGGCATCTGCCTGGATTACTGCCGGCTGATCGACTGCGTCCTGCCTATTTCGCTGGCCTACAATTATAATCTGCGTCAGGATACCGAGGTCTGGCCGGAATACGACTATGGCTACCATCCCGCCATGCTCGAGAAGTTCGAGAAGGAGTACGGATACGATCCGCGCGACCAGGAGGATCCCTCACGCGACGAGAAGTGGTGCGAGTTCCGCTGCAACCAGGTGACCGAGGTTGCGAATATCATGTGCGAGGTCGCCCACAAGGTGGGGAAGAAGGTCACCGCATCTCCCTTCGCGGCCATCGGACTCGACAAGTTCATGGTGTTCCAGGACTTCGCGAAGTGGGATCTGGACATGGTCCATCCCATGGCCTACTGCGATTTCTACACGATGGACCCTTCGTTCGCAAGGGATGCTACCCTGAGCAACTACCTCGGCAAGGGCGAGGGCACTACCCTCATGTGCGGAGTTGACACCGAGCTGGGCGGAGATCCGGAGTTGATATTCGACAAGATGGATGCAGCCTTCAGCGCCGGTGCGCAGGGCATCTCTCTCTATACGATCGAGGGTCTGACTTCGGCGGATCTGCGCGCCCGCTTCAAGGTCTACGCCGACAGCCTGCGCGCCGTGCGTGCGGCAGGGAAACTCCCTGAGGCTCCGGCAGTTGCGCCTTCCACCGATCCTTTCGAGAACGCTTCGCTGATGGCAGTGGTCGAGCGCAACATGCAGCGCATGATTGCGAATGGCGCCATCCACGAGCGCAGCGTGAACGGGATGATCCCCGATGACCTTTCCGTAGAGTATCCCGCACTCGAACTCGGCGACTACGAACTTGTGTTTGAGAACGAGCGCCTTCGCCGCTATCACGTCACCGATGCCGCCAGCGGCAAGACCCTGGAAGTCCTCTTCGTCCTGTACGGCGATCTGATCTCCGGCTGGGACGTCCGGCTGCTGTAGCCAGACTTCCTCTGCTTTTTGCCTGCCCCTTTGAATCATCTGACGCCAGCCCCTGC
>CAMOIZ010000082.1 GCA_946616385.1 uncultured Bacteroidales bacterium
TGACTGAAGTGGATGTGCCCTTATATTGAATTACCTTGACCTCGTCCGTGCCGGCCAGGCGCACCAGGAAGCGGCGTTCGGAAAGCATTCCGGGGAAGGTGCCGGAGCGCTCGCCTATGGTCAGCACCGCGGAGGCATCGTCCCAATGGATAGGAATGACGGAGTACGCGCCTTTCTCGTAGGCATAGCTCACGCCGTCGTCTTCATATAAAGTAAAATCACCGTCTGCACCGGGATAAATCACAAGTTCGACAGGGTCTGCGGGCTTTTCGTCGCTCCACTGCATGTCGGGGCCGAGAGGCAGGATCGAACCTCCGCGCACAAAGAGCGGAATCCTGCCGTAAGGAGCATCTGCCTCGAACGGCTGGTCGCCGTCCATGGCTTCTTCTGTATAGAAATCGTACCAGATGCCTGCGGGCAGATATACGTCGCGGCTGCGGGCCTTGTATTCGTATACCGGGCAGGGCATCAGCGCCGGGCCGAACATCCACTGGTCCGCCACCACGCGGGCGGTGGGATCGTCGGGAAAGTCCATCGGAAGGCCGCGCATGATGGTATAGTCGTCGAAATGCACCTTCCCCGCGAGCGAATAGATGTAAGGCATCAGGCGATAGCGCAGTTTCATGTAGTAGAGGATGCTCTCATAGGCGGGAGAGCCGGGCTCGGCGATATTCCAGAGTTCACGCCTGGGCCACTGGCCATGGGCACGGAACAGGGGCACGAAGGCACCGAACTGATGCCAGCGCGTCTGTAGTTCCTGCCATTCCTCTTTCGAGGTGTCGTCGTAAAACTTGCTCATCACGCTGAATCCGCCTATGTCCATTCCCCAGAAAGGCACGCCAGCCATGCTGTAGCCCAGGCCGGCGGTAATCTGCATCTGCATGTCCGTCCAGGAAGTGCCGATGTCGCCGCTCCAGCTGGCCGTCGAGTAGCGCTGCAGGCCGGCGAAACCATTGCGTGTAAGGAGGAACACCCGTTTGTCGGGATCCACACTGCGCTGGCCGTTGTAGATTGCTTCGGCGTTCACCAGCGCGTAGGCATTGTAGAATTCCGTTGCCGGGCCGAGGGCCGTAGGCGTGAGCAGCCACTGCATGTATTCCTTGGGCAGACAGTCGCGCAGATTGGGTTCGCTCGCATCCATCCACCAGGCATCTATCTTGCGGCCGAACTTGCTGTATAGGTGCTCGTCCATCTGCTTCCAGAAAAGCCTGCGTCCGCCCTCCGCATAAGCGTCGTAGAAGGTCTGGCGGTGGCCCAGCCAGTCCTGCACGGAGTCGCGGACCGCATTCTCGTAGGTATATCCGGCATCCCGAAGGGCCTTGTAATTGTCGGTATTCGTGTAGAACTTGGGCCATACGCTTATC
Source organism: uncultured Bacteroidales bacterium (assembly GCA_946616385.1). Taxonomy (GTDB): domain Bacteria; phylum Bacteroidota; class Bacteroidia; order Bacteroidales; family UBA932; genus Cryptobacteroides. Next base: position 1,365 of record CAMOIZ010000082.1, read on the forward strand.
ATGAACCTGCCGTGGAGTGCATGCACGTCATCCAGCATCTTCTCGGGATCGGGATAGCGGGACAGGTCGAAATCGTGACTCCCCCACTGGTCATCCTCCCAATACTGCCAGTCCTGCACTATGTTGTCGACGGGAATACCCCTTTCGCGGAACTCCGCCAGGGTGCTCACCAGATCTTCCTGGGTGGAATAGCGCTCGCGGCTCTGCCAGAATCCGAGCGCCCACTTGGGCATCACCTGGGCCTTGCCGGTGAGAGTCCGGTAGCCGTGTACGACGTCGTCGTAGTTTTCTCCCGCGATGAAATAGAAATCCGCGCCGGGCTCGAACTCCGACCAGAAACTCAGCTTCTCCTGCTCTCCGGCGCCCAGCAACGGTGCAACCCTCAGACCCAGGTAGGACACGTCTCCGTCCGGATCCCATTCTATTCGTATGGGGGTGCGGACTCCGGCCTCCAGAAGTGTGGAGTACTTATAGCTGTTGGGGTTCCAGGCCGGACGCCAGCGGCTGCTCATCACCTCTTTTCCGCCAATGAGCGTGCGCTGGAAACCTGCGTAATACTGGGTAAAGCGGTAGGGCGCGCTCTGCGGAGCCTCGAGATATCCTTCGAACACGACTTTCGTCCCGTTCAGGGGAAAGTCCGGAAGGTTACGGATCGCCCACTCGTTCTCGAAATAGAGACTGTCTTCGCGACGCACAAGTTTTCTGCCGTCCTTTGCAGTGTATGTGCCTGTGAGAGCACCCTCGACGCCGTTCCTGTCGTAGAGTTTCAGCACTTCTCCGAGCTGGAGATACCCCTCGGGATTACCCCAGCGGCTGTAGGAATAGGCGTCGAACAGCAGGCCGTATCCGTTCGTGGAAACGACGAAGGGGATGCTGATCTTGGTATTGTACTGATAGAGCTCCTCGTCGGTGCCCTTGCGGTCGAATTCTCCGGTCTGGTGCTGGCCGAGGCCGTAGAAGGACTCCCCTTCCGGGCTGTCGAAGAGCGTGCGGACTTCGTATCCTGCCTTGCCTTCCACTTCCTTCTGTTTCAGGCTGATGGAGCCGTTCTGCAGCAGCGGGCTTCCGTCCTTGCCGAAGAAGCTTATGCCTCCCTCGGGGCTCACCGTAGCGGCGATTTCGGATGTACGGACGGTCACCGTGCCGTTTTCGGCGGCCACTTTGTATTTGGTGCGGGTATTCTGCGGAAGGACTACCAGACTCTTGCGTACGGCCCTTGCGCCGGAGTCATTCCCGTCTTCGCCTGAAAACGGCTCAGCCGGAAAAGCTCCGGTCTCCAGGGCGGCTTCAACTGTGCTGACACGGATGATTTTCTCCCCGAGGACCTGCAGCTGCACCAGCTGCGGAGAGCCCGCAGGAGCATCCGCCACGCGTACGGTAACGGTGTTTCCCTTTTTTGAATACTCGCTGTGGCATCCTGCCAGGACAAGCAGCAGGACAAATGCAAAAAGTGATTTGTATTTATTCGTCATAAGGCATTGTCTTCTTCTACAAAAGTAAGCATAATTGCCAAATTTTCCGTATCTTGCAACTATGAAATTCCTTATTATCCTTGCAGCCGTACTGCTGAACAACAACTGGACTTTTTCGCTGGGCGACGCATCCTCCATGGAGCGCGATTTCACCCACGGCACGGAATACTTCACCTACTATAGCAAGGTAATGAGTTCGAATCACAGCCATGCTCCCATCATGCCCGGATTCGACGACTCCGCCTGGCAGACCGTGAGCCTCCCCCACGACTGGGTGGTGGACCTTCCCTACAGCAAGGAGGCGAGCCATTCCCACGGCTACAAATGCGTCGGGTGGAAGTATCCGGGCAATTCGGTCGGTTGGTACCGCAGGCACCTGGAGATTCCTGCGGAGGATGCCGGCAAGCAGATATGGATAGAGTTCGAGGGCATTTTCCGCAGCAGCCAGGTGTTCTGCAACGGATGCTATCTGGGCAGCGAGCCGAGCGGATACGTTTCCCGCGTGTACGATCTTTCTCCCTACCTCAATTATGGTGGGGACAATGTAATCACCGTCCGCTGCGACGCTTCTACGGAAGAGGGCTGGTACTACGAGGGAGCAGGCATCTACCGCAACGTATGGCTTCACAAGGCAGGGCCGGTGGCCATCAGGCCCTATAGCCTCAACGTGAATGACGGGCGGCCGACATTCGAACTCAAATATGCGGACGCCTCCGTGGACCCGGCAAAGGTCAGGACGGAAGTGCGGATCCTCGATGCAGAAGGCAGGCCGGTAGCAGAGCCGGATCATCCCTGGAGCCTGCAGGATCCCTATCTCTATACCTGCGAGATATCCCTATATTACGACGGCCGCCTCTCGGCTCAGTACCGCAGCAGGTTCGGCCTGAGGACCATCGGGTTCAATCCGGAGAAGGGATTTCTCCTTAACGGAGAGAGCGTGAAGTTGAAGGGATGCAACCTGCACCTGGACCATGCAGGAGTAGGCGTCGCCGTGCCGGACGAACTCTGGCGCTACCGCCTTCTGCAACTTAAGAAATACGGCTTCAATGCCGTGCGCTGCTCCCACAATCCCGCCACCCCCGCAATGCTCGACCTTTGCGACGAACTCGGGATTCTGGTGATCGACGAGAACCGCCAGCTGGGCATAAACGAAGAGCAGCTCGGACAGCTGCGGAATATGATCCTTCGCGACCGCAACCATCCCTGCGTAATCCTCTGGAGCATAGGCAACGAGGAATGGGCGATGGAGCACAGTCCAAAAGGCGAGCGCATCGCGCAGCTGATGTCCGAGGAAGTGCACCGCCTGGATCCGACGCGTCCCAGCACTTACGGCAATGCCGGAGGACGCACCCTGGTAAAGGGAGTGGACGTGTTCGGATACAACTACATAGTGCAGAATCCCATCGACGAATATCACCAAAAATGGCCTGCGAAACTTGCCGTTGGCACAGAGGAAACCTCAGGAGCCGGCACCAGGGGGAAATATGCCACAGTCCCGGAAAAAGGATGGATGGCCCCGCTGAACCGCCGCGACACCGTAGGCCGCATCAATGTAATCGAGCACGGATGGAAGTTCTACAAGGCCGAACCCTGGCGCGCCGGCATCTTCTACTGGACCGGACAGGATTACCGCGGCGAGCCCAATCCCATGGTGTGGCCTGCCACAGGCTCGCAGTTCGGCATTCTCGATTACTGCTGCTTCCCCAAGGACGAGGCCTTCTACCTGCAGTCCGTCTGGACATCGGATCCGATGGTGCACATCTGCGGCCCCATGAACGGAGAGGTCTGGGTATATTCCAACTGCGAGTCGGTCCGCCTTTATGCCGACGGCAAGTCCCTGGGCCGCAAAGAGATGCCTGCCGACGGCCACCTTGTGTGGAAAGTTCCGGCATCCGCCCGGAAATTCAGCGCTCGCGGCTACTCCGGCGGCAGGAAAATCGCGGAAGACATCTGGCCGGAGGCCGTCAGCGGAACGTCCGTATCCGCCTCGAAGACTATCCTGCACCCCGACGGGCAGGACGTGATTGTGCTGGACATCGTTTCGGATGAGGAGAGCCTCCCGGTACGCGTGGAGAATGCGGTGCTGCTGGGATGGGGCAACGGCGACCCTGGTTTCAAGGAGGTGGAAAGGCCTGCCGGCACCAGCGCTTCGCTCACAGTCAAGCCGTTTGCAAACCGTGCGCAGGTACTGGTGCGCAGCATTGACGGCGCATCAGGCAGCGCCACCGTCATCATTGGCCCGGAGCGTTCCCGGCAATTAATTAACTTTCAATATATTACCAA
>CAMOIZ010000083.1 GCA_946616385.1 uncultured Bacteroidales bacterium
ACGGTATGTTCAACGGCACCGACCGTGCGCTTGTCGACATGAAGGCGACCGATACCGGATTCGGAGGATTCTATCTCTATCCCGGCCAGGACCAGATGGCGTTCACGACTTCCGATGTCTCGGCATTCGTCACGATGAAGGATACATACAATGATCCCGGTGACGGCCAGAAGGCCTGGGAAACTTCCCGCGAAGAATTCCCGGGAGCCGAAATGAGTTGGGGATACCGTGTGTTCTCCTACAGGGGCGACAAGTACATAGCCTACACTCAGATTGACAAGGACGACCAGCTTAAGGACGATGGTGTGAGTGTATATACCAGCAAGCAGAGGGCACGCCTGGTTGTCGTCAAAGACAAGGGTGGCTTCAAGGCTTCGCTTCTCGGTGACAACAAGGACATCGTATTTGAGGCTCCTCTGCAGGGCGAAGAATTCACCGACATAGCCGTGGCAGCTCCTACTTCGGCCCAAGGCGACTGCGCCGTGCAGGCGTTCAGCGACAAGGTGCTGATTGCCGCAGGCGTCCAGGGTATCGGCGCCAGCGTGTTCAAAATGGAATAGATGAAGAGGATATCCTTATATTTTTCCGTACTCCTTCTCCTGGCTTCATGCGTGGGGAAGGAGCCGGAGGATTATAAGGGGGCTCCGGCCGTGCAGTTGAGTTTCATATCTTCGACACACACCACTGCAACTTTCCTGGTTGAGAGTCTCAATTCCGATGAGGTCAGGCTTTTCTGCTCCAAAGATGAACTTGTGCCGGATGCCGCGACAGTATTTTCTTCAGGCATCAAAGCGGAAGGGGATACCGTTCTGGTAAGCGGCCTTGAAGCGTCTTCTCACTATTACGCATACGCAGCTGCAGTTCAAGGAAAAGACAGGTATTCTTCGGTAGTGTCGAAGGACTTTTCCACTGGAATCGTGGCCGGAGACCTTTATTCATGGGAAAAGGAGAGGGGGGAACTGCCGGTGTTCGCCGACATTACTCTTTGCACGGGAGGAGGAACTCCGAACAGCAATTACTGGTTTTCGATACCGGAATACTGGGATGCCGACCGTTTTGCGCCTCATGTGTCGTTCGAGGACGAGTCCGGAGAGCATTGGCTCTTTGATGCCTTCCTTGCCATCAGCGGAATTGATATGGATGGCAATAACTATGGCATAAACAACAACGGACGCAAATCTGCCGACAAGGAGTCCTGGGAGGCATTCGCATCATACTGGCTCGATAAGGGAGGTGCATTCGATGAACTGGACAAAGCCATAGGCAAAGTCGCAGGACGCATCGGTATGCCGCCGCATAAGAGGCAGGTGGTGATGATGATGCCGGACCCGGTAATGTTCGAACGTTTTACCGACAAGAGTTCTTCCACCACTTACTGGGGAGCTGTCGACGGAGTCCTGCTCGATTTTTCGAAGGTGGATGACCAGGTCAAGGCTCTGCAGTGGTATGCGGATCTGGTGCGTTCCAAGTTCAATGCATTGGGCGCCAGTCATATCGAGCTGGCCGGTCTGTACATCCTCTCGGAGGAACTTGTGGCTGTGCCCGGCGGATGGAATTACCAGTACAAACGCTGGGACCGTATTCTCCCGAAGATCGCTTCATACCTGAACGAAAGGAACGAAGGCCTCTACTGGATTCCATATCGCAAGGCGGACGGAACGGACATTTGGAAAGATCTCGGGATCAACCAGGCGTGGCTGCAGCCGAACTACTATTGGGACTACAACCACGAGATGCCCATCAGGGATGCCTTCGACATGATGAAGGCTAATGGGATGGGCATGGAGTTGGAATTCGAATACTCCATGGTGGAAGAAGTCATGGGAATGGCCGGGATAATGGGACCGGACGGTTCCGGCAACTATGTTTTCTCTCTCAAGGATGTGCCGTCGCTGCGTGAGCGCTTCCGCGAGTATATGAACGGCTACAAGGCCGCCGGCTTCTATGGGAAGCGCCCTGTGGCCCTGTATTCCGGATCCAATGCATTATGGCAACTCGGCACCTCCAGGAACAAAAACGATATGGAAATGTACAGGGAACTCTGTCATTTCATAGCCAATTCTCCATTAAAACAATGAATAAGACAACAATACTGCTGCTATCTGCAATAACGATCCTTTCATCCTGCGCCGCATCTATACACGGGGTACGCGTACCCGCCGATCTGGACTTGGTCGGGTATTATCACCGCGAACCACAGGTCTGGAAAGCAGACCGCTTTGCTCCGCACGTGAGTTTCACCGACGAGAACGGCAAGGAGCAGTGGCTTTTCGAGGCATTCCTTTTCATAGAGGCTAATGACGGGAAGCGGGGCCTGACCATGTCGGTGGCTCCAAGCGGGCATTCTGCCACAAAGGAGTCGTGGCAAGACCAGCTGGAACTGTGGCTCGGCTCGGAAGGAGGGGTGGCAGAACTAGACTTGGCGTGTGCAGATGCCGCAAAGCGGATCGGAAAACCCTCGCGCAAACGGCAGGTGATCATTACTGTGCCGGATGCAATCATGTTCGAGCATTTTGCCGATAAATCATCTTCTACCAGATATTGGGGCTCAGTAGATGGCAGGGAACTCGACTTCGCCGATGTATCCGACCAGCTGACAGCCCTCAAATGGTATATCGACAAAGCAAGGGCCATGTTCGCTTCGCTGAAATGCAAGTATCTTGAACTTGGAGGCTTCTATGTGGTTTCCGAAGATCTGCCTGTGGCTTATGGAGATACCGAAAAAGACAGTTTCAATCACCAGTACAAGCGCTGGGAAACCATCGTTCCTGCCTTGTCTGACTATTGCCATGCGAAGGGAGAAGGCCTTTACTGGATACCCTACCACATGGCAGGCGGTTTCAAGTATTGGAAGCGAATGGGTTTCGATATGGCCTGGATGCAGCCCAATTATTACTGGGACCTCAAATCTCCAGGAAGACATCCTTTCGACAAGACGCTTGAAGCAATCAAGGAATACAGGATGGGAATGGAGCTCGAGTTCGAGTATTCTTTGGTTACGGCCCAGATGCAAGGCGGACGCAAAGGCCCGGACGGTGCGGGAAGGCTGATTTTCGATTCTTCTGATGTGCCCGCTTTAAAGGAGCAGTTCCGGGATTATATGCGCAAGTTCAAGGATGCCGGTTTGTATGGAATCGCACCTCTGGCATTGTATTCCGGTTCAAACGCCCTTACCCAACTGGCCGAATCTTCAGATCCTGAAGACAAAGCGTTGTATCTGGAATTATGTAAATTTGTGGTCAATAATCCCTTACGTCATTAACAAATGAGAGTGTATCGCTGGTTTCTGTTGGCAATAACAATCTTTTTCTCTGTCGCATGTTCAGGACAAAAGACAGTCGGCGAGGGTGCAACCCCCGCAACGACGATTTCTGTTGATGGTAGTTTATCTGCTCTGATCAACCCTGCAACCGGATGGAACTATGCCGGAGGGAGCACGCTGTGGCGCCTCTACTACAATACTCCCGACGAAAAAGAAATACAGATAAGCGGTGCGGACCAGACTCCGGTAATCCACACGGCCGACGGATGCACGGTGCTCGAATACAAGGGGTTAAGAAGCAGGGGAGAGACTGTGGACATCGACCTGCGCCTGACAATCACCCCGGAAGGCGACGGCTTCCGATTTGCTGCCGAACTCACCAATAACGAGCCCCATACCATCGTACGGGAACTCCAGTATCCTCTCATCGGCAATCTCCAGCTTCCCGAAGGGTACAAGCTTCTGACCACGCATACCGGAGGTCAGCTGTTCGACGATCCTCTGAAGGCTATTCTCGACGTGCCCCAGCGTACGCTTTATATGAAACCGGACCAGTACTTTCGTCAGTACGACCTGCAGTATCCGCGCAATGCCGCATCCAACTGCTTCGCATTCGTAGGGGAGAAAGACGGCCTGTATTTTGGCAGTCACGACGAGTCATTCCAGCAGACCTGGCATGGGCTCAGGGCCTATCCTACGGAAGGAAAGATGAGCGCCAAGGGCGATTTCACAAGGATGGAAGCAGGATTCTACCGTTATCCAAATGCCTTCTGCGGCGATACCTGGACCAACGATGCGTCCGTAATCATCCCTTACGAAGGAGACTGGACGCAGACTTCCCGCATTTACCGCAATTGGGCTGACAGTTGGTGGGACAAGAAACCCGTTCCAAAGTGGGTTCAGGATATGACCGGCTGGCAGAGGATCATTTTCAAGCATCAGTACGGAGAGTATCTGCGCCATTATGAAGATCTCCCCGGGCGTATATTCGAGGCAGGAAAGATGGCCGGTTCCGATGCTGTGCTCGCCTTCGGCTGGTGGAAAGAGGGGATGGACAATGGATACCCTGATTACACTCCGGACGAAAGCCAGGGCGGGGATGCTGCGTGGAAAGAGCGGATTGCAGAGTACAAGTCGAAGGGAGGGCATCTGATCCTGTATTACAACGGGCGTCTCATCGACAACGAAAGCCGTTTCTACAAGTCGGGAGAGGCTTCCAAGGTAAGCAATCACGACAACACCGGAGATGAATTCACCGAGCATTACAAATTCACGGGAGAGGGAACGACTCTGGGGTACTACGATTCCCGTACATTCGTGATTGCAGACATGAGCAGGCGCGTGTGGAGAGACAAGCTGCTCGAATGGGCCGACAGGGCCATTGCGCTTGGCGCAAACAGTGTTTTTTACGACCAGCTTGGAGTGGCGGAGGAATTCCCGAACTGGGATCTTTCCCGCGAGTATCCCGTTCCGGACATTTTCACCGGGCGTTATAAGGCTGAAGCATTGAAGGAGATACGCGATCACGTCAAGGCGGTTGATCCGGACTTCTGTCTCGGAACCGAATGGCTGAGCGACTGCACCAGCCGCTACTGCGATTTCGTGCACATCGTAGAGTTTACTGCGCTTCCCGAGAGTTTTCCGGAATGGTTCCGTTACACCTTCCCCGAGGTTGTATGGAGCGACCGCTGCGTTCGCGACGAGGTGGATATGGTACGCCGTGTGAACAATACACTCGTAAAGGGTCTGCGTAACGACATCGAAGTATTCCGATGCCGTGGACTTATCGACGAAACTCCTGATTATCAACAGTATCTGGGCAAGATTAACGCCATACGCCACAAGTATCCCGA
>CAMOIZ010000084.1 GCA_946616385.1 uncultured Bacteroidales bacterium
GTGCTTGCAGTGGTCCTCTTCTTCATCGCCGAGAAGTTCAAGGTTGAGGAAGATCCGCGCATCGAGCAGATAGAGAAGACTTTGCCGGGAGCGAACTGCGGCGGTTGCGGCTATGCCGGCTGCCATGCTTTCGCCGATACCGCCGTGAAGGCCAGCGATCTCAGCGCTCATTTCTGCCCCGTTGGAGGCAACGACGTGATGCAGAAGGTCGCGGACATTCTCGGTTACAAGGTTGAGGCCAAGGCTCCTCAGGTGGCCGTGGTGCGCTGCAATGGCAGCTGTGCCGCACGCCCCAGGATTAATGTTTATGACGGAGTGCAGAGCTGCCGCGTGAAGGCTGCCCTCTACAGTGGCGACACGGCTTGCTCTTTCGGCTGCCTGGGTTGTGGCGACTGTGTGGCTGCCTGCGAGTTCGGCGCCCTCAGCATGGATCCCGAAACGGGGCTTCCAGTGGTCGATGAGGCCAAGTGCGTGGCTTGCGGCAAGTGCGTCAAGGCTTGCCCGAAGGCTCTTATCGAGCTTCGCGCCAAGGGTCCCCGCGGGATGCGCGTCTATGTGGATTGCCGCAACCAGGACAAGGGTCCGGCTGCGAAGAAGGCCTGCGCAAATGCCTGCATCGGTTGCGGGATCTGCGTCAAGACCTGTACTCACGATGCCATCACTCTGGAGAACAATATCGCTTATATCGACTTTGCAAAGTGCAAGCTTTGCCGCGAGTGCGAGGCTATGTGCCCGACGGGTGCCATCCATGGGGTGAATTTCCCCAAGGAGCTGGATAAGGCTGCCGTCAAGGAGCGCATCGCGAAAAGAAAGGAGGACAAGCAATGAGTAAGATAACGTTTGCAATTGGCGGAGTGCATCCCGACGATGCAAAACTCTCCCGCGGCTGCGCCATCGAGGTGCTGCCCCTGCCCCAGACTCTGTATGTTTCCATGGCCCAGCATCTTGGCGCCCCTGCGAAGCCCATCGTGGCCGTAGGCGACAAGGTGAAGACAGGCCAGGTGATAGCGGAGCCCGGCGGATTCATCTCCGCGTTCGTACATTCTCCCGCATCCGGAACCGTGAAGTCCATCGGCCCCCGCAAGGATCTTGCAGGCAACAATGTGATGCATGTTGAAATCGCCGTGGAAGGCGACGAGTGGGTCGAGGGAGTGGATCTTTCCGACACCCTTGTCACTGAAATCCCCGAAGACCGCGCAGCCATCCTCGACAAGATCAAGGCCTGCGGCGTGGTCGGACTCGGCGGAGCCACCTTCCCCACACACGTGAAACTCAATCCCGCTCCCGGCAGCAAGGCTGAGTGCCTGATCCTGAACGGCGCGGAGTGCGAGCCCTATCTCACCAGCGACTTCCGCATCATGCTGGAGCGCACGAAGGAGATAGTGGTGGGTGCTGCCATCATGCAGAAGGTTCTTGGCGGATGCCGTACCGTGATCGGCATCGAGGAGAACAAGCCGGAGGCCATCGCCGCCATGAAGAAGGCGGTGGGTGAGCTTCCCTACGATATCGAGGTGCTTCCTCTCAAGAAGAAGTATCCTCAGGGCGGTGAGAAGCAGCTGATCCAGGCCGTGATGCACCGCGAGGTGGGATCCGGCGGCCTGCCCATCAGCGTTGGCGCGGTGGTGCAGAACGTTGCTACCTCCCTTGCCGTCTATGAGGCCGTGCAGAAGAACAAGCCTCTCATCACCAATACCCTTACCATTACCGGCAACTGCCTGCCCGTGGAGAAGCAGCACAACTATCTTTTCCGTATCGGCATGCCGCTCAGCTACATAGCCGAGTATGCCGGTGGTGTGCCCGAGGGGGCTGCCAAGCTTATCAGCGGCGGGCCCATGATGGGGCGCGCCATCGCTAATCTCGATGCGGCTACCGTGAAGGGTTCGTCTTCGATCCTGTATCTCAGCGAGGAGTCGACCAAGCGCGGGCAGGAGTCGTTCTGTATCCGTTGCGGCCGTTGTGCGGATGCCTGCCCTATGGGTCTGGAGCCTTTCCTGCTGAATCGTCTCTATAAGGCCGGGGATGTGGCTGCTCTCGAAGCTAATGCGGCTCAGGATTGCATTGAGTGCGGTTGCTGTCTTTACAGTTGCCCTGCATATATTCCTCTGCTCGACAATGTGCGTCAGGCAAAGGGGATGGCGCTTGGCGCCATCCGTGCCCGCGCTGCCGCCGCAAAGGCTGCGGCCGAAGCTGCAAAGGCTGCTGCTGACAAAAACAATAAAAACTAGTAGACTATGGCATATATAGTATCACCTAATCCGCATATACATGCGGCGGTCAGCACCAAGAAACTGATGCTGGACGTGATCATTGCCCTGTGTCCTGCGGCGATCGTTTCGTTCCTTTTCTACGGACTGAGCGAAATCGCCATCATGGCCTTCAGCATCGCATCCTGCGTAGTGCTGGAGTGGGCAATCACCAAGTATCTCCTGAAGAAACCCTCCACCACCGGAGATCTCTCCGCCATAGTCACGGGCATGCTTCTCGCTATGAACCTCCCTCCGACCTGCCCCCTTTGGGTGGTGTTCATCGGTGCGGTCGTCGCCATAGCAGTGGCCAAGATGACCTTCGGAGGAATCGGACAGAACATCTTCAACCCTGCAATCACGGGCCGTGTGTTCCTGCTGGTATCCTTCCCGACCTTCATGACCGACTGGACCGTTCCCGCCGGTTTCATCAGCAACGTGGATGCCTTCTCCGGCGCCACTCTGCTGGGCCAGGTGCCCATCCTCGGCGCCCTTGAGGCCGACAAGCTCGTGAACCTGCAGACGCTCTTCCGTAATATCGGCGGTTCCGCCGGTGAAATCTCTGCGCTCGCGCTGCTCGCCGGTTGGGTGTACCTCCTCGTCCGGAAGGTCATCAAGCCCTGGATCACCCTCAGCATCTTCGCCACGGTCGCTGTCGTGGCCGGCATCTTCCATCTTGCGGATCCCGCCCAGTTCACCGGGCCCCTCTTCAACCTTCTCACCGGCGGTATGATTCTCGGTGCCTGCTTCATGGCTACCGACTATGTTACTTCGCCCATGAGCACCTGGGGAGGCGTGGTTTACGGCGTCGGCATCGGATTCATCGTGATGATGATACGTTACTTCGGATCCTATCCTGAAGGAATGTCGTTCGCCATCCTCTTCATGAACATGGCAGTGCCGCTCATCAATATGAAGTTCCACCAGCGTAAATTCGGGAGGAAGTAGATATGGCAGCTAAATCGAATCTTACCAACATGGCTCTGGTGCTGACCGCGGTCTGCCTTGTGTGCGCCGCGATCCTGGGAGTCGTCTATGTCGTGACTGAGGAGCCTATCGCGGCTGCCGCTGCGGCTGAGGCCCAGGCGTCCATCGCCAAGGTGCTTCCCGAAGGGGGAGAAATTTCCGAGGAACTGACTTCGGATGCCGAAGGCGTGGATGGCTATTATGTCCAGACCGACGGCGAAGGCGCTGTCTGCGCTTATGCAGTGAAATCGACTACCGGTGGTTTCGGGGGCCCCGTCACTCTGATGGTGGGCGTGCTTCCCGACGGCACCGTTTTCAATACTTCCGTGCTCTCGCACACCGAGACTCCCGGTCTGGGAGCGAAGTGCACCGAAGAGAAGTCCCATTTCCGCGAGCAGTGGAAAGGCTTTAAAGGCAAGCTCGCCGTTACCAAGGATGGCGGCGACATTGATGCCATCACCGCTTCCACGATCACTTCCCGTGCTTACACCAAGGCCGTCGCACAGGCGGTTGCTCTCGTAAAATCATTGGAGGAGTAAATTATGAGTAAGTTTTCATTGATTACCAAAGGGTTGCTGAAAGAGAACCCGACCTTCGTGCTGGTGCTGGGCATGTGCCCTACGCTTGCAACCACCACCTCGGCCATGAACGGCCTCGAGATGGGACTTGCCACGATGTTCGTGCTCATCCTTTCCAACATCGTCATTTCTCTGATCGCTCCCGTAGTGCCCGACAAGGTGCACATCCCCGTATACATCGTGGTGATCGCCACCTTCGTCACTGTGCTTCAGCTCCTGATGCAGGCCTTTACTCCCGACGTCTACAAGACCCTGGGACTCTTCATCCCGCTGATCGTGGTGAACTGCATCATCCTCGGCCGCGCCGAGGCCTTCGCCAACAAGAACGGAGTGTGGGATTCCGCCCTCGACGGAATAGGAATCGGACTCGGTTTCACCCTGTCGCTGACCGTCATCGGCATCGTGCGTGAGATCCTCGGAAGCGGATCCATCTTCGGATGGAAGTTCATCACCGGCGACGGTATCCTTGCCTTCGTGATGGCCCCCGGCGCATTCCTGGTGCTTGGCTATCTGATGGTTCTGTTCAACAAACTCGCTAAAAAGTAGGACGTTATGGAATATCTGCTCATCATCATCTCGGCGATTTTCGTCAATAATATCGTCCTGGCGCAGTTCCTCGGAATCTGCCCCTTCCTGGGCGTGTCGAACAAACTGTCCACGGCTTCTGGAATGAGTCTCGCAGTGTGCTTCGTGATCACCCTTGCAACTGTCGTGACCTTCCTCATCAACAAGTATCTGCTTGTTCCCTTCGGCCTCACCTTCCTGCAGACCATCGCCTTCATCCTCGTGATCGCGGCGCTGGTGCAGATGGTCGAGATCGTGCTCAAGAAGGTGTCTCCTTCGCTCTATCAGGCCCTCGGAATCTTCCTTCCCCTCATCACCACCAACTGCGCCGTGCTCGGCGTTGCCATCAACGTGGTGACCAAGGAATTCACCTTCGGGGGAGAAGCCCACATGCTCGGCCTGGGCGAAGCGACCGTCTATGCCTTTGCGACGTCGCTCGGCTACGGCCTTGCAATGGTGCTCTTTGCGGGAATCCGCGAGCATCTGGCCATGAACGAGGTGCCCAAGGCTTTCAAGGGCCTGCCCATCGCGCTGATATCCGTGGGTATCATGGCCCTGGCATTCCTTGGATTTTCCGGAATTGTTTAATACATTTGTATAACTAAAACCTTATTTTTATGAAAAAGATTTTTGCAGTT
>CAMOIZ010000085.1 GCA_946616385.1 uncultured Bacteroidales bacterium
AAGCAGCTCTGGTTCACCACCGAGGAGATGTGGTTCGCAAACTGGGACAATGGCGGCCTCACCGAGTATGCATACAATCCCGAAGCGGGCATGGGCCCTGCCGGCGACGGCATCACCTTCGGCGGCATGCAGCAGGCCGGCGCTCCCTACGCATCCACCCCGAAAGCGCAGCGCCACTATGCCAACTCCCCTTCTTCCATGGTAACCAAATGGCGCACGCCCATACTCTGCATCCACGGCGGAATGGACTTCCGCATCCCTTCGGAGCAGGGCATGGCCGCCTTCAATGCCGCCCAGATGATGGGTGTTCCTTCGAAACTGATCATCTTCCCGGAAGAGAATCACTGGATCCTGCAGCCCCAGAATGCACTCTTCTGGCACCGCAACTTCTTCGACTGGCTGGATAAATGGTGCAAATGACGAAAGTGCTGAGTATGTTCTGCGTTCCCGCGATGCTCCTCTTGAGTGCCTGCGGGAGCGCCGGCAGACTCCCCTCGCAAAAAACCGAGAACCCAAAAGACGAGGTGGTCGACGTCGGATACGGATCCACGACCCGCGAAGGCCTTGGCTTTGCCGTAAACACCGTGAAGGTGGATGAAATGGCTGTTAGAAGCTACGAAAGCATCTCGGACTATATCAGGAGCCGGGTGCCGGGGGTGGAAATCAACCCCAACGGCACTCTGCGGATCCGGGGGACGCAGGCGCTGGTTGGGTATTCTTCTCCTTTGATTGTGGTGGATGACGTCATCTGCGACAATATCAATATGGTGAATCCCAACCAGATTCATTCTGTGCAGGTTCTCAAAGATGGCAGCGCATCGATTTACGGTTCGCGCGGTGACAATGGTGTGATTCTGATCAAGACCAAGATGGCCTACGAGACCGAGCAGGCGCAGATCGCCGCCCGCAAAGCGGAGAAGGAAGCCAAGAAGGCAGCTAAGAAGAAAAAAGGATGAGCCGGGTATCCAACTGGATTCAACCCAGACTTAGGTTATGGGCGATTTACAGGGAACTTGGATATGTTCCCTGGCGGAAGCAGCGTGAGACAAAGCAGAATAAAGATGGCATCTTCAAAGGTACCGGAGAGGCTATCATTCCGTTCCTGAACAATGATGCCAAGCGCACATTCTCCCACCTTTTCTTAAGGCCGGGATTTATGATCCGGGACTATATCCGCGGGCAGCACGAACGATATCTTGCACCTTTTACCGCACTGCTGGTGTTCTATTCTGTCTTTACTCTTCTGCTGGCCGTGGTGCAGCCCGGCGCGGTAAAGTCCACCATTGCCGATGGTTTGATCGAAGGTTTGGAGAACTCTGATCTCCAGATGGATCTGGCCGTTAATAAAAATACCATCCAGGTGGACAGTACTACGAGGAGCGATAAATCCAATAGGATAATCCAGTCATTGCTGTCCACTGCTACCCAGTCATTGATCCTGACGCATCTGGATTTGTATCCGGAGAAAGCCGATACTCCATGGAAAGAGTCTCTGGCGGCAGTCGAAGGCGACCTTAGAAGCAAAGGTATTCCGTTGTTTCTGGGGAACTTCCTGCTGCTATGGTTCGCCATGGTCTGGTTACTCCGGAAGAAACACAACGTCAGCGTCTCCGGTGCAGCCGCAGCATCGGCCTATGTCCTTTGCCAGTTTTGTGTCTTTATGTTCTTGGCGCTATTGGTCACCTTTGGAAAAAGCGCGGACCTGGGCGTCTTCGTGATGGGAATCCTGTTGTTTATAGACTATCGCCAGTGGCTTGGACTCGGCAACCGCCCAGCCCTCAAACTCACCATCAAAACCGGCCTCATCTACCTACTGGTAACCATCCTCTTCTACTTCCTCTTAAGCATGGTACTCGTCGCCATCGCGCTTATAAGGGCATAGGGGGCCTGTAGAAGGCACTCTCATTCCGTATATTTGTTTATCAGGCGTACCATGAGGTCGTTGAGATGCTCAACCTGATATTCACCGACAGTGGCGGCAATGTGATCGTTGCCGACTCCGCTGTCGTTGGTGATAAAGACATAGGTGCCTCCGGTAGGTATCGAGAAGAAACGGAGCATGAATTCGGTGTTCTTATCCACACCGCTTGCGGCCACGGGAATAAGTTTAATTCCCTGGGCTGCGTATGATTCCACGGACTTCTGAAGGCTTTTGATGATTGCGTCTTCGTGGTGAGCCGGAGCGTCCAGAAGCATGAAGGCCAGTTTTGCACAAGGAACTTCGCTCCAGGACAGTTTCTGCAAGCCAGTCTCAAGGGCGGTATGTACTGCTTCGGGATAGTCTCCGCCACCGCCGGCGTTTTGCTTCTTGATGAACTCTATAGTAGTGCTGGCTTTGGTCGAGAAATCAGAGACCTTGGTAACATAATTATCTCCCTTGTCCCTATAAAACAATGCGGATGTGCGGAAAGTGACATCACTCTGCGTCTGCGCCGTCCTATCCAGGATATCCAAAAGGTCTTTCTTCAAGAAATTGATTTCATCTCCCATAGAACCGGTAGCATCCACAATAAAAGCCACATCTGCGAGTTTTTTCGCAGTGGGAACCGTTGCTACGGTATAGACATTCATGGTTTCCTTTTGCTCCGCATTCCACTTGCTCACAACAGGATTCCCGGCAACTTGCTTGTCATCCAAGAAGATGGAAAGAGACGCATTGTCCACCTCGGTATCTTTCTGGAATAGCGAGACCCAGCAATCAGCACGTCCGGCATTATCGGTGTATGTGCTCCAGACAGGGGCGCCATTTCGGTTTAGGGACACTTTCACACCACGGGCAGGATTCTGATTGGAGTCCTGGACCAGCACTGCAACCCTGTTATTCGTATAGAATCCCCAATAATCGCACATCCCCGCCAGATCTACCTTATACCCATTCTGATCCTCGGAAGCCGGAGAAAGCATCAGATTGCTCCAGAACATCCAATTATCCAAATCATTCCACTCCCCTGCGGTTACGACACCGGCGGATGCACCTCCAGAACCATCAGCAGCATCAAGACCTGCCTCACTAGGCGAATAGTCTCCACGCATAAAACCATCCCCATCCATTTTTGAACAGGAAACAGTGGCCAGGGCAATAGAAATAACAATACCAGATAACAGTGCAAATCTTTTCATAATAATATCTTTTTACTATTAAAACCCACAGATTCGAAAACCTTGCACCAGGTATTTATTTGTTTTCCGGACGGAGTTTGGCGTATTTGAGGAGAAGAACCTTCGTGCCGTAGTTATCGAAATCGATAACGGCCTTAAGTTCCGGGAATTCGCCGGTGATTTCCTTGATGAGGCCGGGGCCGAAGCGGTTGTGTTCTACTCGTTCGCCGACGTAGAGTTCTTTCATCGGCACGGGCACGAAGTTCGGGTCGATTACGTCGGGCTTGGCTACCGGCGGCACCACTCGAGTCGTGGAGGCTGGCGCGGTCTTATCCATCCGCGGCGGACAAAGGGCGCGGCCGTGTCCCGCAAGGGGAGCCCGGTCCGCGCATTGCCCGCCCGAAGGCTGACGCACCGACCGCGCCGGGCCCGAACGGCCATAGGAGCTGTATCCGGTGCTGCGGGTGCTGTAACCACCTAATCTGGAGCCGGACGACTGACGGAACCAGAACGGCATTCCGGAATCATCGTCATCATCCTCCGAATCAAAATCACTATCCCTCAACGGATTAGCAACATAATGGGTATCTATCTCCCGGATGAAACGGCTGGGAGAATTGCTCTCGTGCTTTCCGTTGCGCATTCGGGTAGATGCGAACGAAACGGCCACGGCCTTCTTGGCACGAGTAAGCGCCACATAGAACAGGCGCCTCTCTTCTTCGACATCAGCAGGCGAAGCCAGCAGCCCCCCGGAAGGGAAAAGATTCTCTTCCGCTCCTGCAATATATACATAAGGGAATTCAAGCCCCTTTGCGGAGTGGACGGTCATCAGCGCCACCTTGTTGTTTCCGTTCTCGTCATCGTCAGTCGTATCGGCGTTGCTCAGCAGCGAAGTTGTCTCCAGGAAGTCCGCCAGGGTTATATTGATCGCAGGCATCTCCCCCTCGCCCGGAGCAACCTGATCCGCATCCATGTCCGCCAGGATGTCGTCCAGCCTTTCTTCCTTGAAGGCTTGCACTGAATTCAGGAGTTCGTCCAGATTGGAAGTGCGCGCCATGCCTTCGATGGAGGTATCGGCCTTGTAGAAGGCGTAGAGCCCGGACTCGTCGTAAATCTGGCGGGCGACTTCGAAGGCATCGCCGGAAGCGGCTGCAACTGCCAGTTTGTTGACGAGCGCGCAGAACTGACGTATCTTCTGCATTGCTGCGGGACGGAGGAATTCGAAATAATCCTCGCAGGCTGCAGCAGCGAAAAGAGACGAGAGGCCACGCGCCCTGCGGAGTTCGTTCAGTCCGGAAATGGAAGTGTCGCCTATCCCCCTGGAAGGCTTGCCGACTGCCCGCTTGAAGGACTCGTCGTCGTTCACATTCACGCAGAGCTTGAACCAGGACATCATGTCCTTAATCTCGGCCCTGTCGAAGAAGGAGTTCCCGGAATAAATCATATAAGGGATGTTCTTCCTTCTTAGGGCCTCCTCCAATGCACGTGACTGGGAATTGGTGCGGTAGAGTATTGCAAAGTCCTGATACTGAGCCTTCTCGCTCATCACCCGGGAGATAATGCCGCTGACAATCTGCACGGCCTCCTCCTGCTCGGTGAAGGACTTGATAAGTTCTATCTTCTCGCCTTCCTCCCCTTCGGAGAAGCACTTCTTGGGTATCCTGCCCTCATTGTGTGCGATGACCGAGTTGGCTGCATCCACTATATTCCGGGTAGAGCGGTAATTGCGCTCCAGGCGTATGATCTTGCTCTCCGGGTAGTCCTTCTGGAAGTTCAGGATATTCTGGATCTGCGCTCCGCGGAAGGCATAGATGGACTGGCTGTCGTCGCCCACGACGCACAGGTTGTGGTGAGGCGCGGCCAGTTTCTTGAG
>CAMOIZ010000086.1 GCA_946616385.1 uncultured Bacteroidales bacterium
GTGTGCAGAGGCTGGCCGAGTTCAAAGAGGATGAAGTTGCTGATGTCGACCACGTTGTTGATGGGGCGCAGACCGATGCTGAGGAGTTTCTTCTGAAGCCACTCGGGCGAAGGTCCGACCTTTACATCCTTGATGGTCAAGCCGGTATAACGCGGGGCGCCCTCGCTGTCCAGCACTTCCACATCAATCGCACCGCCTGCTCCACCGGCAGCGAAAGCAGAGATATCGGGATATGAAAACTTGCAGGGAAGATTATGATAACGAAGATATGCATACAGGTCGCGGGCGACACCGATATGCGAAGCTGCATCCACACGGTTGGCTGTAATCTCATACTCGATCACGGCCTCGGTCTTCAAATGCAGATACTCCTTGGCAGGAGTTCCTACTACTGCGTTATCCGGCAGCACCATGATACCTTCATGGCTGCTTCCTATACCCAGTTCATCCTCGGCACAGATCATTCCAAGAGACTCTACCCCGCGAATCTTGCTTTTCTTGATCTTGAAGTCGCCGGGAAGGACCGTTCCTATCTGAGCGAACAGGACCTTCTGTCCGGCAGCCACATTGGGAGCGCCGCAGACCACCTGAAGCGCTTCTCCGGTGCCTGCATCAACCTTTGTGACGTGAAGATGGTCGGAGTCGGGATGCGCCTCACATTCAAGGACTTCCGCTACAACCACTCCGGCAAGACCTCCGGGGATCTCTTCCTGCTCTTCGAGGCTGTCTACCTCGATTCCAATAGATGTCATGGCCTCGGCCACCTGCGCCGGGGTAAGGTCTGTCTCAAGATAATCTTTGAGCCAATTATAACTGAGTTTCATATCTTATTTCAAATCTTCCGGATTGAACAGAGAGGCCACAAAGGCATCCCTGTCGAATTGTTTCAAATCTTCGATCCCCTCGCCGGTACCGATGAAACGCACCGGCACCTCGAACTGGTCGGTGAGACCAACCACGACCCCGCCTTTGGCAGTGCCGTCGAGCTTGGTGACCGTAATGGACGTTATATCCGTAGCCCTCGAGAATTCCTTGGCCTGCTGGAATGCATTCTGGCCAGTAGAAGCATCGAGGATGAGCATCACATCGTGAGGCGCATCCGGAATCACTTTACGGCACACATTCCTTATTTTGGACAACTCATTCATGAGGTCTATCCTGTTGTGCAGACGACCCGCAGTGTCGATGATCGCGACATCGGCATTACGGGCGACCGCAGCCTTGACAGTGTCGTAGGCCACGGATGCGGGATCCGACCCCATAGCCTGACGCACTATGTCCACTCCGGCACGCTCAGACCAGATCACAAGCTGGTCGACCGCAGCGGCGCGGAAAGTGTCCGCGGCTCCAAGGATCACTTTTTTCCCACGGCTCTTGTAGAGGTGCGCCAGTTTACCTATGGTAGTGGTTTTGCCCACTCCGTTCACACCTACAACAAGAATCACGTAAGGCTTATGGGCCTCCAGTGATTCTACAGAATTTCCGCCCTTTTGCATGAGGGCGGAAATCTCTTCTCGCAGATAGGACACCAACTCGTCGAAGGAGGTGTACTTGTCTCTGCTTACTCTATCTTCAAGGGCATCGATAACCTTGAGGGTAGTATCGACGCCCATATCAGATTCAATCAGGGCCTCCTCGATTGCGTCAAGGGTATCGTCGTCAACCCTCGACTTTCCGGTGATGGCCCGGGATATCTTCTGGAAAAAGCTCAGTGCCAAAGCTTACTTCTTTGCGAAGAAGTCTTTTGCCTTCTCTGCCTCGACAAGCTGCTCAGTGAAAACATAAGCGCCGGTCTTGGGAGATTTCTCCATACGTATGCACTTGACCATGCTCTTGGCACCGGCCTTGGCTGCGAATGTTGCAACGGCTTTCTTTGCCATAATTTATCCTCCTATGATTGTTACTTGATTTCGCGATGAACAGTGACCTTCTTGAGATAAGGATTGTATTTCCTGCGCTCGAGGCGGTCGGGGGTGTTCTTCTTGTTCTTGGTAGTGATGTAGCGGCTCATTCCGGGAACACCGCTCTCTTTCTGCTCTGTGCATTCGAGGATGACCTGCACCCTGTTACCTTTTGCTTTCTTTGCCATAACTTGAGTATTTAAACAAGGTTAACAAGTCCTGCCTTCTTCGCCTTCTTGATAGTGGCGTCGAGACCGTTCTTCTCGATCTCACGAATGCCCTTGCAGGACACTTTAAGGGTAATGAACCTCTGCTCTTCTTCGCTCCAGAACTTCTTGTTCTTAAGGTTGAGAGAGAAGTCGCGCTTGGTGCGCAGTTTGGAATGGGCAACGTTGTTGCCTTTCATCCTCTTTCTTCCGGTTACTTGACAAACCTTTGACATAGTTTTATAATTTTAAAATTTTATTTTTCCAAATCTGTTCCACCTTATGCTGGACGGGAAACTGCGTCCCGAATCCGTTGAGAGCCAGATGATGGCAGGCGTCCCGACTATGTGATCTTCGGGGACGAATCCCCAGTATCTGGAGTCGAGGGAGTTGTGCCGGTTGTCTCCCATCATAAAGTAGTAATCCTGTTCGAAAGTATAGTGTCCTTCTTCGACAGCTTTCTGCAGATCGCCCTTCTCGTAGTCGCGGATGATGCGCTCGTACAGAGGCAGGGATTTCTTGTCTATTGCCACCGTCACTCCCTTTGCGGGGATGCAGAGAGGCCCGTATTCGTCGCGGGTCCATCCGTATCCGCCCTCGAAGGGGAAAACGAACTCATCTTCACGGTCCACATTCGGAGTAATGCTCACTACGGAAGGGAGGGAACGCAGTTCTTCAAGCATGGCGGCGGTAAGCGGCATGGCCGGATATCCGGGAAGCTGTGCGTTGAAGTAGAGTTCCTGCACGTTGAGCCCCAACTTGTCGATAGTCTTGGAGTTCAGCTTGCCTCCGGTGGTCACCACCTGATAGCTGAGCTGCACGCCAGGCCAAACCTTCTGCTGTTCTCCGTTCACCCACACGAGTCCGTCGCGGACTTCGAGCGTGTCTCCCGGAAGGGCTACGCAACGTTTCACGTAGTGGTCCGTTTTATCCGCAGGGCGGACGATCACAGGACCGAGTCTGTCAATGAGCTGTTTCCTCCCATATATGCGCGAGAGCATGTAGTAGTCGGCTGCAGGATCCCTGCGCAGAACGGTATCACCGTTCGGGAAGTTGAAAACCACGATGTCGCCACGTTTGACCTGCCTGAATCCTTTGAGACGCCTGTAGTCGTTCTGAATCAGCTTCGAGTACGACTCCTTTCCGAAAATGGAGTTGTGCGTGAAAGGAATGGTCAGCGGAGTCTGTGGCACCCGCGGCCCGTATGTCAATTTGCTCACGAAGAGATGGTCGCCTGTATACAGGCTGCTCTCCATTGAGGAAGAAGGAATTCTAAAGGCCTGAAAGAAGAATATATTGATGAAGGTGACAACCACTACCGCGAAAATAATCGCATCGAGCCATCCATCCTTTTTCCAGAAACGCCACTTGACTTTCTTGCTTACGCAGAGGTCGAAGATTACGGCGAGACCGAAAAGCCACCAATAGTTCCCCAGCCAGATTACCCACAACACATAGAGCAAAGCCCAAAACGAGAACTTCACCCATTTGTTCCGGGTAATTACCTTCAGACTCACTTCACTTTACTTTACTGAGTTGATGATTGCTTCGAACGCCTTGGGGTTGTTCATTGCGAGGTCTGCAAGCACCTTACGGTTAAGACCGATATTCTGCTTTGCGAGCTTGCCCATAAACTGGGAATAGCTGAGGCCGTACTGGCGGGCAGCTGCGTTGATACGCTGGATCCACAGTGCACGGAAAGCACCTTTCTTGCGACGACGGTCGCGATAAGCATAGGTGAGACCTTTCTCGTAAGTGTTCTTTGCTACAGTCCAGACATTCTTTCTGGAGAGGAAGTTACCGCGGGTTCTCTTGAGAATCTTCTTGCGGCGCGCCCTGGAGGCGACTGAGTTGACTGATCTAGGCATAATTTAACTTGTTTAGAGAACCAACAATTCTTTTACTCGCTTCTCATCGACTTTGTCGAGGATGGCGAAATGATCAAGATTCCTTTTCTGTTTCTTGGTCTTCTTGGTGAGGATGTGGCTGTGGTAAGCGTGTTTCCTCTTGATTTTTCCCGACCCGGTAAGCGTGAAACGCTTTTTGGCACCGGAATTGGTTTTAAGCTTTGCCATTGTTCTTTTGTTTTTGTTAATAAATATACATTACCGCAACTTTGCGGACTATTTCTTTTTTACAGGGGCAATGATTATGTGCATACGCTTGCCCTCGAGCGTAGGCATATTTTCAGCACGGCCGAATTCTTCGAGTTCCACGGCAAAACGCAGGAGCTGTTTCTCACCCTGGTCCTTGAACATTATGGAACGTCCGCGGAAGAATATCGTAGCTTTGACCTTCGAACCTTCCTGAAGGAACTCCTGGGCGTGTTTCAGCTTGAACTGGAAATCATGCTCATCGGTATTGGGGCCGAAACGGATCTCTTTCAGCACGACCTTGGCGGAATTCGACTTCATTTCCTTGGCCTTCTTCTTCTGCTGGTAAAGATACTTCTGATAATCGAGTATCTTGCACACAGGAGGATCGGCCTTGTCGCTTATCAGCACCAGATCCAACTCCAGTTCGTCTGCAATGGCAAGGGCCTTCGCGAGAGGATACACTCCCTGTTCAGGAATGTTGTCGCCGACCAGACGCACCTGAGGTGCGGTGATCTGCTCGTTGATTGGCGCCTCGTTCTCGTCGCGTTTCTGTTGGAAACGCGGATCGGGTTTGCGGGCTTTCTTGATACCTGCCGGTTTCGGTCTGTAGGGTCCTGCCATTTAAGCTAATTCTTCAGCTATCGCTGATTTTACATATTTAACAAAATCTTCCACACTTTGAGTGCCCACGTTCACCCCTTCCCTGCGTACAGAGACGGTGCCGTCGGCCTCTTCC
>CAMOIZ010000087.1 GCA_946616385.1 uncultured Bacteroidales bacterium
ACCACGATTCCTTCGGGATAATCTTCAATGGAATGGCTCAGAACCATTCCGCGCTGCAGGGTAAGGTAACTCATTTGGCTGAAATCTCCATCCGCCCGTGCCATGCGTCGTTCGCACGGTAGTGCGGGGCGTATTCACATTCTATGGTTGCGACAGGCGCCTGGAACGAGCCGGCACGCGTGACGTAGAACTCTTCGCTGACGGTTGTCTTTTCTTCGGGATATACCTCGTACCAGCATTCGATACGGTCGGAGAGCACGTTGCGGTAGTATCCCCAGCGGTAGCCCGAAAGCTGGTTCACGGGCGTGAGACCTGCGCCGAAGGGGATGGTGACCTTTACGAAACTGCGGTTCTCTTCGTTGGTGATGTCGAAGCTGAGTTTGACGCGGTCGCCGATCTGCATGATCTCGGGCACGGCACTGCGGGAGATGCTCATCCCGTTGCCGGACGCACGGATGGCGTCGAAAGGCAGGGTGTATTCGGCCTTGAGCGCGAGGACCTTTGTCTGCAGCACGCTCTCAGGCCCGGAGAGCACTGCGCCGATGGCTTCGATGTAGCCGGGATCCTGCTTCCAGTCCTGGGTCTCCTTTTGAATCATTATCCACAGGCGGATGCCGTTCGAAATTTCGGAATGGCCGAATTTGTCCATGATCCCGATCAACGCACAGTGAGCGTCGAGTTCGGTCTCGAGCAGGCCGCGCCAGGGCATTACTGCATTGGGATAGTAGACGCCTCCGCTCTTGTGCGGCTGTGCATATTCGACGAGTGACGCAACGTCGGCCTCGAGCGACTTGCGCAGTTTCGACTTCGTTCCCAGTTTGACACCGAGTTTGGAGGCCAGTTCCGGCCCGCCTTCCATGGAAAGGAAGTTGTCGAGGGTCTGCACCCGGCGGGCTTTGGCGGCAATCCATCCGTTCAGCCCGCGGGCCTTGGAAGGCACCAGATATGCGCGGACGGCCTTTCGCCAGTCGGCATCCGTCTTCTCGTTGAAAGCCACCTCCGGGAAGAGGCTGCGGGTATGCAGATACTGCTCCATCGAGAGCCCGCGATACCACCATCCGTTCTTGTTTTTCTCAAATTGACGGGCGTCGATGTACTTCACAGCGGCGGCCTCGTCGACTATCTCCAGACCATGGAGCAATCTCAGCACCACGGCGGTTACGAGCGAAGACGAAGACATCCCCGCGAACCAGCCGAAACCTCCGTCGGAGTTCCTGCAGGCAAGGAGTTTCTTGATGGTTTCTTCTCTGTTGAATTCCGGCTCGATTCCAAGTTCGCGGCAGAGACTCCAGGCATAGAGGGCGCGGGCGAGGGAGATGGAATTGTCGCATCCGGGTTCAAGTTCGGAAGGCAGTGCCTCCTGAATCATCTTCCGTATGGAAATCTCCTGAAGTTCGGGGAGGCGTCCGTCCACGTTTTCGAACATGGCACGGAGTTCCGCCTCGAGCGCCGCCTTGTCTGCCCCTGCGAGCAACACCGCCGAATGGGCCTCGGTAAGTGTCTGAACGGGCTTCTTCACGGGCATGGAGACGAACACGGCGTCGGAGCCGAATGAGCCGTTCTCCGGGCGGAACACCGCCTTGATGCCGAGATTCTCCACTCCGGGAGCCTCAAGTATGAAGTCCTGACTTACAGAGCCTTTCGCTGCTATGCTGATCTGCGAAGTGGCGGTCGAAATCAGCCTTGCCGACTTTGAATCGGCGCCTTCCATCAACTGGACGGTCAGGGTGCCCTTGATGTCTTTCGAAAGGGCGCTGCTGAGCGCTATTCGGGCTATGTATTTGTCGCCCTCGTAGAGGAACTGCGGCTCCACGAGACTGATCTTGACGGGGATGGTCACGACCATCTCGCGGCGCAGGGTCTCGTTGCGCATCTGCTTGTCGTGGGCGAAGATCTGCACGTAGTACGTGGAGAGTTTGTCGGCGTTTGTGAATTTGAACTGCACTCGTCCGTCGGCGTCGCTGCGCAGGAAGGGCTCCCAGGCGATGGTGTTCGCAAAGTTCTCGCGTACGGGAACGTCGATGTCGTCGCTTCCCGAATCTTTTGCGAGCTGGAAGGGGATGGCTTCTTCTTCAACCGCCATTTCCTCGGCCATGGGCGCAGCGGCATCTGCCGTCGCCATCATCACCATGTTGGAGGATGCCTTGCTCATCATCCTCGCTCCTCCAAGTCCGCGGACCATTATCCTGCGGCTGCTCTCATCGGTTCCCGTAATGCTCCTGATGGAAATCGAGGGGCCTGGAACGGGGATGGCGCGGATGTGTCTCCAGTTATTTGCCTGATATCTTTCGGTGCTCTTGTCGAAAATGCTTGCGGTGATCTCGGCATTCGCCAGAGTCTTGATTTCAAAAGTGTATTCGCTTGCAGGGGCGGTGGTGTCGAGGAATCGGGTGAATTCCAGAGGCAGGTCCCAGCGGTGGTCGATCTTGCGGATCTGGCTGACATGATCGTAGACATTCTTGTCCTGGAAATAGAGTACACTTATCTCCATTACTTCGGGATCACCGTCCTTCATGGAATATTTCACGGTCGTACAGGCAGGGCCGCCGGCGGGCTTGAACTGCTCGATGCGTTTCCAGAGCAGGCGGTTGTCGTTTCCGTGCGCTTCCACCAGCATCCAGACCGGCTTGCTGCCGGCGACGACCTTAAGCTCAAGATTGCCGTCTTCGTTCTTCTCGTCGAAGAAGTACTCTGTGCGGACGACGGGGGTGCGCAGGGGATAGATGTTGATCCCCTTGTTCCATTCCATCGTTTCGCCGGTGGAATCTATCACCTTGACATTGATCTGATACCAGTCGTATCCGGTGGAAGTGCTGTCGGGTTTGAATGTTATCTCGAACCTGTCGTCGGAATCGAGCGCCAGTTTCCCGGACGCCCACTGCTCGCCGTTGTGCTTTACCGTGTAACGGATATCCGCTCCGCTGAGGGAATGTCCGGAATAAGAATAGATTCTGCCTCCGGTGCGGATCTCGTATACGGGGCGCTCAAAGGAGCCGTTCTTGTCGAACACGAGGTCGAAGGTGGGGAGGACGAAATCGTCTACCCGCACATTGCTGCTGGCGATGAATGTCCCGGCATGATTGAGACGGATCTCATAAAATCCGTTGCGCTCCCTTCTCTTGAGGATGAAATCACCAGCTACGCTGCCGAACTCGTTCGTAGTCAACTGCTTGGTTTCAACCACTTTGCCGGATGGATCCAGCAGGTCGACGTTCACCTTCAGCCCTGACCCGGCCGTCTTGAGAGTATATCCTCCTTTGTAAAGGACTGCTTTGAAATGCAAGGTTTCGTCGGGTGTGTAAGCCCCCCTGTCGGTGAAGAAACAGGCATGGTATCTTTCCGGATCATCGCTTCTGTAATCGCCCCTGTAGTAATACAGATGCACCGGCCGGGACGCCCTCTGCCGGCCGTCGTTGCAACGTACGCGTATGCTGTAGGACGAACGTTTGTCCGCAAGTTTCGGCATGAAGGACTCCGGGAGATCGGTGTATCCGTCCAGGACCAGGGTGGTGCTTTCCACGACCTTGTCGTCCTTGAGGAGCTCCACGTTTACCTTCTTGAGGGGTTCGCCACTGATGAAATCGGTGGCCCAGACTCCGATTCCGGAGGCGTTCCAGCGGACGGAGGCAGAAATCGTATACTTCTGATAATCAACGGTATCTTCGATATCTCCATTGAAACATTTGACCTGATATGTGCCGTCGGCAAGGTCGGGGAGGTCTATCAGGAGATTGTCTCCCACGTGATAGCTCCTGACGGGGTTGGTAAGATACTTCTCGTATACTTTTTTATTATCCTGGAAGACATTCACGCTTACTGCCTCCAGATTGACGAGGGTGACGGTCAGTTTGCCGTCCTCGACATGGGCGCTAACCGACTTGCTTTCAAGCGCTTCCAAAAGATTGTCGGCACCTGTGAGGCAGTCGGCTAGTTTCTTCTCCTCACCTTTGAAGGTGCCGCGTTTCTTGTTGAAATCCCGGCATGCGTCGCGCAAGGCTTTGAATTCCGATGAACTGCCTGTGATCTTGCCATCAATGTAATCGCTCAGACGATTGTACTCCAGTGCCAGCAGTTCCTGCTCCGCCATCAGTCCGGCTGCCTTGCCGTTCCATTTTGTTGCAAAAGACTCGAAACTTTTCTTCTGGTCCGGACTGTTCCTGTTGATGCCTTTGAATTCCGCAAAGGCGGAAAGAGGGTATTCGGAGAACTCTTTTACAAGGACTTCCGCATCGCCCGTGCTCCAGAGAGCGTATTCGTAATCGTTGGCAAGATAGCGGGGAATCAAGTTCCCGCACAGCAGTCCGTTTATCCTCCAGTCCCTGGTGTAGAATTCCGGGTTGTGTCCGGCTTTCAGTCCGGCTTCGTTTTTTTCAATGAAAGCTTTCTTGTCGTCGTCCGACTGGCCGTAATAGTTGTTCTTCAGAAAAAACTCCGCGACAGGTTCTCCGAAATCTGCAATGCCCTTGTCGCGGGCGGCATTTTCGGCTTCCCTCAGCTTCCAGTTGCCGGAAATGCGCACCTGGGCGAGGCGTACGGCAGCATCGTAATAATCCCAGGCGAGATGCTTCGACTTGGCTTCTGCCTTTATCTTTTCGAGCACGGTGGCCTGCGTCTTGGGTTTGTCGGCACCCTCGGCGGCATAATAATCCTTCCACAGGGCAACCAGTGTATGGTCATCCTTGTCTTTCGGTGTAGATGATGAGGTAAAGATCATAGCGGCCATGAGAGTCATCGTTATTGTCTTGAGGAGTTTCATGCTTCTGTGGTTTTGTTGAACATGGGCAGGGCTTCTGCAACCACGAAGGTGCTTCCGCCAATGTATATCAGTGGCTTTGGCAAGTCTTGTGCCAAAGAGAGAGCCTGTCGTACGGCTGCCGGGACGGATCCTTCCGGGATATC
>CAMOIZ010000088.1 GCA_946616385.1 uncultured Bacteroidales bacterium
ATGGATATGGTCGACTACCGGCCTCATGCCTCCGGGAAAGCGCACAGGATTCTCGGTCATTCTGCCGTTTTCGACGCGCGGGCCGAAATACCCGTCATCGATATTTATATGATCATAACCGGCTTCGGCCAGCCCTGTCGAGACCATGAGGTCGGCCTGCTGCATGATAAGGGTGTCGGATATATCCGTCATGAATGCGTTCCAGGAACTCCATCCCATAGTCGGGGGCTTCACCCCGACAACCTTCCCGTCGGTGCAGGAGAAGGAAAGGGCAGCGATGAATGCAAGATACAAAAAAGACTTCATAGAATGGCTGTAAAGATAAGAATTTCTTATTATATTTGTACCCCGTATTCAAATTTTTCATCATCATGAAATACGGGTTCGACAACGAGAAATATCTCAAAATCCAATCGGAGCATATCAAGAATCGCATTGCCTCTTTCGGCAATAAACTCTACATGGAATTCGGAGGGAAGCTATTCGACGACTTCCACGCCAGCAGGGTACTACCCGGATTCGAGCCCGACAGCAAGCTGAAAATGCTCATGCAACTGAAAGATGATGCGGAGATTGTCATAGTGATCAGCGCGGTCGACATCGAGAAGAACAAAGTCCGCAGCGACCTGGGCATAACTTATGACATGGACGTGCTCCGTCTCCGCGACGAATTCATCGAACGCGGCCTGAGCGTAAACAGCGTGGTCATAACCCACTACAACGGACAGTCCAGCGCCGAGGCATACCGGAAACGCCTTGAGGCGATGGACATCGTCGTCTACTACCACCACACCATAGAAGGATACCCAAATAACGTAGCTCTGATCGATTCCGAAGAAGGTTTCGGAAAGAACGACTATGTCATCACAACAAAACCGCTGGTGGTCGTTACTGCCCCGGGGCCCGGCAGTGGAAAGATGGCAGTCTGCCTGAGCCAGCTGTATCAGGAAAACAAGCGTGGCATCAAGGCGGGATATGCCAAGTTCGAGACTTTCCCCATCTGGAACCTTTCGCTCACCCACCCCGTGAACATCGCATACGAGGCGGCCACGGCTGATCTCGACGACGTGAACATGATCGACCCGTTCCATCTCGACGCCTACGGGGAAACGGCCGTGAATTACAACCGCGACATTGAAGTCTTCCCGGTAATGAACGCGCTTTTCGACGACATCTACGGAAACAGTCCGTACAAATCCCCCACAGACATGGGAGTGAACATGGTCGGATTCTGCATCAGCGACGACGAAGTCTGCCGCGAAGCTTCACGACAGGAAATAATCCGCCGCTATTACACCGCCCTGTGCAACTTCGCTGACGGAAAGGCCACAGAGAACGAAGTGAACAAGATTGCGCTGCTGATGAAACGCGCGAAGATCGTGACTTCCGACCGCAAGACGACGGTAGCCGCAAAGGAAAGGCTGGAAAAGGCGGGTGTCGCCACAGGGGCCATAGAACTCGAGGACGGCACCATCCTCACCGGGGAGACAAGTCCCCTGCTCGGCCCCAGCGCGGCATTGCTGCTCAATGCGCTCAAGCATCTTGCAGGAATTGCGCACAACGTGAAACTCATTCCCCAGACCATGATAGCGCCCATCCAGAAGACGAAGGTGACTTATCTGCACGGGCACAATCCCCGTCTTCATACCGACGAGGTGCTTGTAGCCATCTCGATGATGAGTCTGATCGACGAGAACTGCAAGAATGCGCTCGACCAGCTTCCCAAACTGGCAGGAGCCCAGGTACACTCCACGGTAATGCTCAGCGAAGTCGACAGGAAAACCTTCAACAAACTGGGAATAGGGCTTACCTGCGACCCCGTACGCAAGATCAAGAGAAACAATCTGCCTAAGGTCTGAACTCCTGACGGTTCACGATGGAACGTCCGAGGGTGAGGGAATCGGCATATTCCAGATCGTCGCCGAACCCGAGTCCGCGGGCCAGGGTGGATATCTTCCCGGCAAGCCCGGATATCTTCCTGTAAAGATAGAACGACGTGGTTTCTCCTTCCACGTCTCCGCTGAGGGCGAGGATGACTTCCGTCTTCGCTTCCTGCCGCTGCAAGCGTTCCACCAGAGAGTCGATGGAAAGATCGCCGGGGCCTATCCCGTTGATAGGAGAAATGATCCCTCCGAGCACATGGTACACACCGTGATACTGTCCGGTGGCCTCGATGCTCATCACGTCTCTCACGCTCTCCACAACGCAAATCGTATTGTGGTCCCGGCGCGTGTCCGAGCAGATGCTGCACAACTCTTCGTCGGACACCATGTTACATTCCTTGCAATAATGGATCTTGGTACCAAGGTCGTCGATTGCCGAAGCGAAATGGTGTATGTTTTCAGCCGGCTGCCGCAGAAGATGCAGTGCAAGCCTGAGAGCGCTTCTGGAGCCTACTCCGGGAAGAGAACTGATGGCCTCGACGGCCTCTTGCAGGACTTTGGAAGGATATTCGTTCATATTTATATGCAAAAATAAGCAAAAAAAAATTTTTTTTCTTATTTTTGCGGGCTGACTTGTCCGTGACGTCAGCTAACCCGTAAATATTAACCCTTCCAGCGCCCTTGGAGCGCCGGGAACAGAATTGGAAGTGGAATGATCAGCATTTTCTACAAGCAAGGAGCTGACATTAATGTGAGCCAACACGAAACGGATTTTGCCACCCTTGGCAAAGAGAACGTGTTATGGATAGACCTCCTGTCTCCAACAGGAGAGGAAAAACGCGCTACAGAAGCATTTCTCGGAACGGAAATCCAAAGCAGGGCCACTGCCGAGGAAATCGAAAGTTCATCCCGTTTTTCCGAAAACGACATTGCGATCTTCGCCAACACCAACTTCCTGTCGCCGGCTGACGACGAGATGGCGATCGATCCGGTGTCATTCACTTTGGTCGGCGATGTGCTGACGACCTTGCGCGAGATACCTCTCCGGTCCTTCACTTCGCTGCAGCGCCGCATCCAGGCACGACCGGCGCAGTTCAAGAGCGGATGGACGGTTTTCCTTTTCATCATGGACCAGCGCGTCGACCTTGATGCAGATATCATAGAGCTGATGAGCAAGGAGACCTCGCAGTTCAGCAAACGAATCAACCAGAAAGAAGATATCAACGAGGACTTCCTTCTGGATATCAATCAGTTGCAGGAGAATGCCATGTTCGTGCGCGAGAACATAGTAGACAAGCAGCGACTGATTACGAACCTGCTCAAAAGCGGACGTACGCCGGACATTTACGACGCCAAGCTGAATGTCCTGCTCCAAGATATCGGGTCACTCATCAACCATACCAATTTCACCTTCGAACGTCTTGAGTATCTGCAGGATACGGTTGTAGGTATCATCAACCTCGACCAGAACAACATCATGAAGATATTCACCCTGATCAGCGTTCTCCTGATGCCTGCAACACTGGTGGCCAGTTTCTACGGAATGAACGTAAAACTTCCCATGGACGGGCTTCAATGGGCATGGGTTATCCTTCTGGCTATCATGGCGGGGATAGTATTCACCGCCTGGTGGATCTTCCACCGGAAAAAGATGCTTTGATTTACATAAGCCATTTCGACACGTCCCTGCCACGGGCGGCGGCCTTGCGTATACGCGTGGACGACAAATCCACCGTCGGAGCATTTATCAAAGTCACATGGCATCGGATATGTTTGTGGCGGCAGTGCTCCCTGAGAGCTTCCAGCAGGGCCTCGGAGTCGTATCCGGGACGCGGATAGACAGCGATTTCATAATCGGTGAGAATCCTTCTGGAGCAGCGCCAGCGCGGCAGGCCCTCCAGATTGTCGGCGCCCATGACCAGGGTAAAATCATTTTCCGGCTCCCGCTGTTTCAGGGCGTCCAACGTGCGGATCGTATAATTCGGAGGATCCATACCGAGTTCGATGTCGTCTACCTTCACTTTGAGTTCCGGATGACGTGACACCGCAGCACAGGCAGCCTCGTACCGCCTTCTGGCATTCAGGGCCTTGGACGGATCCTTGAACGGATTCTGCGGTGAAACTATAAGATACGTGCAGTCGAATCCACCCTCTCGGGTAAGATAATCCAGGATGGCCTTGTGCCCTATATGAAGGGGATCGAAGGATCCCGGATAAACAGCTATTCTCATTTTGAAAGGAAGTCGTCCACGACCCGCTCGGCATCGGAGAAAGCTGTTGCAAGATCGTCATTTACAAGCACATAGTCGAACTTGTCTTCGTATGTAAGTTCTTCTGCAGCCTTAGCGACACGTTCCGCGATAGCTTCCGGAGTATCGGTACCGCGGCCGATCAGACGCTGGCGCAAAACCTCGACGGAAGGAGCCTTGATGAATACGGACAGAGCAGCGTCGCCGAAATACTTCTTGAGGTTCACCCCTCCCTTTACATCCACGTCAAAAATGATTACATGTCCTTCTCCCCAGATCCTCTCGACTTCAGATTTCAAAGTACCGTAATACCTGTCGGTATACACCTGTTCGAACTCTACGAAAGCATCATCTTCGATGCGGCGGCGGAATTCATCCGCTGTAAGGAAGTAGTATTCCACGCCGTCCTGTTCCGTCCCGCGAGGAGGCCTTGAAGTCGCAGAAACCGAAAATTCCATCTCGGGATGGAGGCCTAGTATATGATTCACTATCGTGCTTTTGCCGGAACCTGAAGGGGCGGAAAAAATGACTACTTTGTTGCTCATCTTATTGTATAATTTCCGCAAAGTTAGCAAAATCTCAAAATTCACAATCCTATTGCCAAATTTCAAATGTTTAATTATTGGTCAGAATTTGGAGTTGCCCGATAAACTGAGTATTTTTGTTGTCTTGAATAGAAGTGAAATTTCAACATAATAATGGCACAAGTCGTAATCATGCCCAAACAGGGCCAGTCCGTGGAGAGCTGC
>CAMOIZ010000089.1 GCA_946616385.1 uncultured Bacteroidales bacterium
TGGGGCCGCAGGAGGCCAGGGCAAGGACGGTTAAAACATATACTATCTTTTTCATAATCATCACTTTTCGAAGACCATCACGAATCCGCCGCCTGGTGCGAGGGGGATGGTCACAGGACCTTTGTCTTTGGTAATACTGTCGAATGAGCAGATGGCATAGTCGGTGCCTACGGTATCGGCATTCTTGCCGTCCATGAAAACTTTGCATTTCCAGTTGCCTTCGGGAAGGAAGGAGGTGTCGACAGTAAGCTCGCGCGCATCCCAGTTGGTAAGACCTCCGACATAGAACTTTCCGTCCTTTTCGCGCATGGTCACCACGTACTCCCCTATCTTCGCGGAAAGAATCCCGGTACGGTCGAAAACTGTAGGGATTGAAGTTATCCAGCGCGTGGTCTCCTCTTCTTTCAGATAGTCCGAAGGAGAGTCGCAGAGCATTGCCAGGGGCTCGTCGAACACCACATAGCATGCGAGCTGATGGGCTCTGGTTCCCTGGCTCATGGGACGGGTATGAACCGTACGGAAAGCGTCTTTGGCGGCATTGCGCAGGGCACCTGGCGTGTAATCCATAGCACCTGCAGCCTGGCGTATGAACGGGAGGATCACGTCGTTGCGGGGCATGTCATAGTCGGGGCCCGCCCACTTCAGATTCTCGAGGCCTGCAACGCCTTCGAAATTGAGCACGTTGGGCCAGGTCCTGTTGAGCCCGACCGGTTTGTAATGTCCGTGGAAGTCGACTATCAGGTGATACTTGGCTGCCTCTTCGGCGTACATGTTGATGCGGCTCACCATGGCTGCCTCTTGAGAGTCGAAAAAGTCGATCTTGAATCCTGCCACGCCCATTTTGGAATAGTGCTCGAACGCTTTGGCAGGCTTGAGCCCCAGTACGCCCTTCGACACCCAGAGAATCACCTTCACGCCCTTCTCGGCTGCATGATTGCAGATTTTCGGAATATCCATCGCGTCGATGGGGGTAAAGATATTCTTGTTCTTGTACCAGCCGTCGTCGATCAGTACGTATTCTATGCCGTATTTCGCGGCGAAGTCGATGTCGTAGAGGTAAGTTTCCGTATTGATTCCGGCCTTGAAATCCACGCCGTGGCGGCGGAAGGCATTCCACCAGTCCCAAGTCGACTGACCAGGCGTTATCCAAGAGATGTCGTCGAGTTTGCACGGCGTCGCCAGCTGGTAAACCATGTTGTTCACGGCAAGGCCCTTTTCATCTTCGGCGTAAGCCACTATGCGCCAGGGGTATGTGCGTGTGCCGTCCACTACGTTCAGATAGTCGAGATACTTTCCGTCCTGCACCTGAAGATTGTTCGGATAAGGAGGGAATTCCGCTTCGAAGCCCTTGTCCGTCGTGCGCAGGAACATTCCCGGATAGGCCCAAAGGTCGGATTCGGTAAGAAGAAGGCGTCCCGCATCGCCGAGGTCGACGTATACGGGCATGAAAGCCAGCCGTCCGTCCGCCTTGGAGGCGTCTCCGGCATTCACCTCGTCGTAGAGGCTCTCGAAAGAAGTGCGGTATCTGTCATTATTTGATGTGCGGGCATAAGGCACCAACATTCCGTATGGCTTGCAGAAATTGAATTCCACCTTTTCGCCAAGGACTTTCCGTTCCCCCTGCATGGAGGTGGCCAGACGGTAGGCCACGCCGTCGTCGTAGGCCCTGAGTTCCAGGGACCATCCGCCTTTCATCTTGAGCGTCAATGCGTTGTACTTTGCGTCAAACTCTGCCTGGCGGTAGAAAGGAGCAACAATGTGTTCACCCTTGCTCTGCCTGGTCTGCTTCAGCACCTTGGCACCCTGGCCGAGGGTGAGACCCTCGAACTCGAGGGCTATGGCGTTGTTTTCCAGCACCTTTTCGCCTCCTACCTCCATCGACCATGTGCACTTGTCGCCGACGGAAACGGAAAAACCTAGTTTGCCCGAAGGGCTTGTTACTTTGTAAACCTTTGCCTGAAGTGGCATTGCCACCAGAAGAATGGCAAGAATCAGAATGTGGTTAGTCTTGATCATAAGTGTACAAATATAGTAAAAGAGTGCTATTTTTGCAATATGACAAAGACAGCGACAAAGGTGGAAATCCTGAAATTTCCCATAAAGATAAGCAAAGACGACAAAGTGACCGTGCTGGGCAGTTGCTTCGCCACCGAGATGGGAGCGCGCATGGCTGCAGCCGGATTCAAGGTCTGCACAAACCCCTTCGGAACCGTCTACAATCCGGTGTCCGTTGCGAACTCCATCGCCCGTCTGGACCACTGCGTCCTGTTCCGCATGGAAGAGTGCGTCGAGATGGGAGCCGGAGCCGGGAAGATATGCTCCTGGTGGCACCACACTTCCTTCGCCCGCCCCACGGCGGAGGAATTCCTCGTTGGTGCGAACGCAGCGCTGCAGAAGGCCTCCGCATGGTGGAAGGAGAGCGACAAGGTGATAATCACTTTCGGCACTGCCATGGTCTGGAAACTTGTCGCGAACGGCGAAGTGGTTTCGAACTGCCTCAAACGGCCTTCCCGCGAATTCTCGCACGAGATGCTGTCGGTGGATCAGGTTGCGGCCGTCCTGAGCCGCATGATCACCGCTCATCCCGACAAGGAATTCATCTTCACGGTGAGCCCTATCCGCCACATGGGAGAAGGCGCGCATCTGAATACCCTGAGCAAGTCGACGCTCCAGCTCGGCCTGCAGTCGGCGCTGGAAGGGGCAGGCAGCCGGCGTGCGGCCTACTTCCCTTCCTACGAGATCATGCTGGACGAACTCCGGGACTACCGCTGGTTCGCCGCCGACCTGGTGCATCCCACAGAGAAAGCCGCCGACCTGATTTTCGAAAGATTCCTGGAAGCCGTCCGATAACGAATAAAGCCCGACCGTCACGGCCGGGCTTTATTCGAGTATAGTTTAGATTGCGAATAGTTTATTGTCAACTGTTTATGGCTAGTTAGAATAGTAACCTTATTATTTCGTCTTTATCTATATCCAAAAGCCGTGCCTTATTTGCAAAATTCGGCAAATCTTCTTTCAAAAATTTTTCTTTTGCCTCTTTGCGTATATTCTGAGCGGCATTTTCAGTCACAA
The DNA here is from genome assembly GCA_946616385.1 of uncultured Bacteroidales bacterium. GTDB lineage: Bacteria > Bacteroidota > Bacteroidia > Bacteroidales > UBA932 > Cryptobacteroides. Next base: position 3,073 of record CAMOIZ010000089.1, read on the forward strand.
AAAATCCTATCCCGCGCTTGTTGTAGATTACTCCACGGTCGGTGAGAGTCTCGTAAGTCCTGGCCACTGTATTGGGGTTCACCCCTATCTGGGCTCCGTACTCACGCACCGACGGAATCCTGTCCTCCGCCTTCAACTCCCCCTGGAGTATACGGTCGCAGATGCTGTCAGCTATCTGCAGGTATATAGGTCTGTTGCTGTCGAATTCCATGGTCTAGTGCTTTAAAGTTTTGATGCGCAAGTAGATACCCAGGTCGAGCAGGGCGAATTCCACAATGTAGAGCGCATATATGATCAGGTTCAGCGTACGCATGAGCGAATCCTCGGTAAGGTCTTCCGGATCGATGTTAAGTTCGAAATTGCCGCTGGCCGCAATGATTCCGCCGATCAGGGTAATCAGGATTCCGATTCCCATGGCGCTAAGGAAGGTATAGACGATCTTGTTCTTGCGGAAGAATATGGCTCCCAGTGCGAAGAAGAGGATGTCGGCGCACCAGCTCAGATATATAGCCGAATGACTGGCTATGGCCAACGTGGCGTTCTCTGTGTGGAACTCGGCCAAAGCTGCATTCAATCCGTCAAAAATAGTTGCGATTACTGGTCCGTCGTAGGTGCCGGTAAGGGAGAGCAGGAGGTCGCACGCCGTTATTGCCGCCAGCCATGCCAATGGCAGGACGACGCACAGCACCAGCAGCATCGACAGGAATTTCTCGAATGCAGATGCCGGAAGGAGCAACCAGTTCGAGCCGAGATGCTTGTCGGTAACCTTGCCATAAATCTGCACAGGGAAGAAAACCGTGGCAAGCAGGAAAGACAGGACGTATGCAGCGATTCCCGCTCCATGACTCATGTAACCGAAATGGCCGTTGAATACAAGGCAGAACATTTCGTAGATGACAAAAAACCATACAGGCATGCATGCGATGGATATCATGCTGGCTCCGGCATTCTGCCAGGCACTTATGAGGTCGTGACGGAAATAGTTGGTAAACCTCTTGAAATTGAATATGTTACTCATGGCTGAAAATTCCTTTTATGGTTTCTTTATGCTTGTGGACCGTATTGAAGAGAGCCTCGATGTTGATCTTGCTTTCTTCGCCCGTCGCATTGGGGTACACCTGGATGAATCCTCCGGGCACCTGTTCGGAATAGAGGCTGTCCGGATTCAAGGTAGTGCCGTAGTCGAAGTAGAGTTTCCCGGTGATCTCCTGCACGCTTGCGTTCAGCAGCACGTCTCTCTTGTCGAGAATGATGATGGGGTCGATGATGTTCTCGAGATCCTTGACCTGATGGGTGGATATCACAATGATGGAATCTTCGCGCGTGTAACCCATTATCGCCTTGCGGAACTGGGCCTTCGAAGGGATGTCGAGGCCGTTGGTGGGTTCGTCGAGATAGAGATTCTTGGTAGAGCATGCGAGCGCGAAGGATATCCAGGTCTTCTTGAGCTGGCCCGCGGACATCGCATTCATCTTCTGCTGAGGATCCATCTCGAAAATCGTCATTATCTCGATGAACTTGTCGAACGAGAATTCCGGCCAGAATCGGCCGTTCTCCTTAGCGAAGGCCTCTGCCCTGGCATTCACGGGAGCCACCTCGTCGGGAAGGTAGAACTGTGAAGCAAGGAACTCAGGGTCGCGATTGCAGGGATCGAAGCCGTCCACCTCGATGCGACCGGCCTGCACTTTCTTGAGTCCGCAGAGAAGGGTCAGGAGCGTGGTCTTCCCTACTCCGTTCTCTCCCAGCAGGCCGTAGATCTTTCCCTCCTCCAGATTGAGGGAAATCTTCTCCAGACACGGAACG
>CAMOIZ010000090.1 GCA_946616385.1 uncultured Bacteroidales bacterium
TCTCATTCGGTATGGATGTTACCAAGTACAATATTGAACCCAAGAAAAAGAATATTTAACGATGAGACACAATAAAGCAGTTAATCATCTCGGCCGCAAGAGCGGACATCGCAAGGCTCTCCTCGCCAATATGGCTTCTTCTCTCATCCTCCACAAGAGGATCGTGACCACCGAGGCCAAGGCAAAGGCTCTCAAGCCTTATCTCGAACCGCTCGTCACCAAGAGCAAAGAGGACACAACGCACAACCGCCGTGTCGTCTTCAGTTATCTGAAAGACAAGAACGCAGTGAGCGAACTCTTCCGCACCATCGCTCCCAAGGTGGCTGACCGTCCCGGTGGATATCTCCGTATCCTCCACGTCGGTTTCCGTCAGGGAGACGCAGCTGAAATGGCTCTGATCGAATTCGTCGACTTCAACGAGGCAGCCCTCGCAGGCAGCACCAAGAAGGAGGCCAAGAAGACCACACGCCGCAGCCGCGCGAAGAAGGCAGAGGCAGCGCCCGAGGCAGAGGCACCTGCAGCAGAAGCACCTGCAGAGGAGCCCAAGGCTGAATAAAACAGCAAACAAAATGAAGGGGGAAATTTCGGTTTCTCCCTTCTTTTTTTATCTTTGCATTTAATTACTAAAACAAAAACTTTATGAACCCGCTATTCTATGCAGTTCCCGCAGCTTCGTTGGTTGCACTCCTTTTTGCCGCAATCTTCTATGCGCAAATGAAAAAGGAAGACGAGGGAACTCCTACAATGAAGAAAATTGCACAGTTCGTGCGTGAGGGAGCCATGGCTTACCTCAAACAGCAGTACAAGGTGGTGATAATTGTTTTCATAGTACTCGCCATCTTTTTTGCAATCCTTGCTTACGGATTCGGTGTACAGAACCCCTGGGTACCCTTCGCATTCCTCACCGGAGGTTTCTTCTCGGGCCTTGCCGGCTTCATCGGCATGCGCACCGCCACCTACGCATCGGGCCGCACGGCCAATGCAGCCCGCCGCAGCCTGAACTCCGGCCTCAAGGTGGCCTTCCGTTCGGGAGCCGTGATGGGTCTTACCGTGGTGGGCCTCGGCCTTCTGGACATCGCTATATGGTTCGTGGTGCTGAACGCCTTTGTTTCTGAGGCTACCGTCGCCCAGAAACTCGTGGTGATTACGACCACCATGCTTACCTTCGGAATGGGTGCATCCACCCAGGCCCTCTTCGCCCGAGTCGGCGGAGGTATCTACACCAAGGCCGCCGATGTAGGTGCCGACCTTGTAGGAAAGGTAGAGACCGACCTCCCCGAGGATGATCCCCGCAATCCCGCCACCATCGCCGACAACGTGGGCGACAACGTGGGTGACGTGGCCGGCATGGGCGCCGACCTTTACGAAAGTTACTGCGGCTCCATCCTCTCCACCATGGCGCTTGGCGCCTCCGCATTCTATGCCGTAGGCCCTGAAATGCAGATGAAGGCCATCCTCGCTCCTATGCTCATCGCCGCTATCGGCGTTGTGCTCTCAGTGCTCAGCATCTTCACCGTGCGCACCAAGGAAGGTGCAGGCATGGCCGAACTGCTGAAGAGCATGAGCGTGGGTACCAACCTGGCAGCCGCCCTCAGCGGTGTCGCCACTTTCGGAGTGCTCTACATGCTCGGATTCGAGAACTGGTGGCAACTCAGCTTCTCCGTGGTCGCAGGCCTCCTCGCAGGCGTGATCATCGGAAAGGCTACGGAATACTATACATCGCACTCCTATAAGCCCACGCAGAAACTTGCCGAGGCTTCGCAGACAGGCCCCGCTACCGTCATCATCAACGGTGTCGGCCTGGGTATGGTTTCCACCGCAATCCCGGTGATCGCCATCGCATGCGCAATCATCCTCGCATACCTCTTCGCAATCAACTTCGACGTTGCCAACATGCTCACCGCAGCCAACCTCTCCAAGGGTCTGTACGGTGTCGCCATCGCCGCCGTAGGTATGCTCTCCACCCTGGGTATCACCCTCGCGACCGACGCATACGGCCCCATCGCCGACAACGCCGGAGGCAATGCCCAGATGAGCGAACTCGACCCTGAGGTCCGCGAGCGTACGGATGTTCTGGACGCCCTCGGCAACACCACCGCCGCTACCGGAAAGGGATTCGCCATTGGCTCCGCGGCTCTCACCGCTCTGGCCCTGCTCGCTTCCTATATCGAAGAAATCAAGATTGCTCTCGAGCGCACGGGCGAGAAGGTGCTCTCCGTCACCGGCGATCTGGTTGCCGCCGCCGACGCTAGCATCCTCGACATACTCAACAACTACAATGTCAGCCTCATGAATCCCTCGGTTCTCGCAGGTGTGTTCATCGGCGCCATGATGGCCTTCCTGTTCTGCGGTCTCACGATGAACGCAGTGGGACGTGCCGCCGGCAAGATGGTAATCGAGGTGCGCCGCCAGTTCCGCGAGATCAAGGGTATCCTCACAGGTGAGGGCACTCCCGACTACAAGCGCTGCGTTGAGATTTCCACCAAGGCTGCCCAGCACGAGATGCTCGGCCCCGCAGTCATCGCCATCCTCGTGCCGGTCATCACCGGCATAGTGCTCGGCGTGGCAGGCGTGCTTGGACTTCTCATCGGCGGTCTGGGTGCAGGTTTCGTGCTTGCCGTGTTCATGTCGAATTCCGGCGGTGCATGGGACAATGCCAAGAAATACGTGGAGGAAGGCCACTTCGGAGGCAAGAACTCCGATCCCCATCATGCTACCGTGGTGGGCGACACAGTGGGCGATCCTTTCAAAGATACGTCAGGTCCTTCGCTGAACATCCTCATCAAGTTGATGAGCATGGTTTCAATCGTGATGGCCGGACTTACAGTAGGATTTCATTTACTTTAAACACAGACTATGAGACATTTTACGCTGCCCGAAGAAGGCGGACTGATCAGCAAGAACTTACCAAAAGATATCCTTCACGGATACGACAAAATCTTTACAGAAGTTTATTCAGATTCCACCGAGGGCAGCCGTAAAGTGGCTGACATCGTAGTTGAATCCATCAAGAAATTCGAAAAGGAGAATCCGGGGGGCATCTTCAGGCTCGGCCTGACTACGGGTGCCACCCCGGCATCTCTTTATAAAGTGCTGTCCCGCTACTACAAGGAAGGAAAGGTTTCTTTCAAGAACGTGGCCGTGTTCAGCATCGACGAGTATTATCCGTCATCACCTACCGACATGCAGAGCCGCAACCGCAGCCTGCATCTCGAGTTGCTCAACAATGTCGATATCCTTCCGGAGAACATCCACATCCCCAACGGGACAGTGTCGCACGACGACGTGGGCGCCTACTGCGCCCGTTTCGATGCCTCTGCACGCGGGCTGGACCTCCTGATCATAGGAATCGGCGAGCAGGGGCAGGTGGGCTTCAACGAAGCCGGATCTTCCGAGCAGAGCCATACCCGCACCGTGCTGCTTAGCTATCCCAGCCGCAAGCGTCAGGCCCGTTATTTCAACGGTGACATCTCCGTCACCCCCAAGGAGGCCATCACCATGGGCATCAGCACCATGATGAGCGCGAAGAAGGTGATCCTGATGGCCTGGGGCGAGACCAAGGCCGATGCCGTCGCGCGTATCGTGGAAGGTGAGATGGGATCCGACTGCCCTGCGACATACTTCCAGCACCATCCCAACGTGCAGATGTTTGTGGACGAGGTGTCCGGAAGCCTGCTGACGCGTGTAATCGCTCCCTGGCTTATCGGCCCCTGCAACTGGACTCCCAAATTCCGCCGCAAGGCGGTGATCTGGCTCTGCCAGCAGGTCCACAAGCCCATTCTCAAACTTACCCACGCCGATTATCTCCAGCACTCCCTGGAGGAGCTTCTCGATGTTGTGGGCAGTTACGACCAGGTGAACATACAGGTGTTCAACGATCTCCAGCATACCATCACCGGATGGCCGGGAGGAAAGCCGAATGCCGACGACAGCACCCGTCCCGTGTCATCGAAGCCCTTCCCCAAGAAGGTGCTGATCCTCTCGCCGCATCCCGACGACGACGTGATCTCCATGGGCGGAACCTTCATCCGTCTGGTTCATCAGGGGCACGACGTGCATGTCGCCTATCAGACTTCCGGCAATGTCGCCGTGCACGATTCGGTGGTGATGCAGCACATCGACGCCGCCCTGCAGCTCGGTTACGGCGACCGTCTGCGTGAAGTGCAGGACCTTATCGACTCCAAGGTGCCCGGCGAGCCCGAGCCCCGCAAACTGCTCGATATCAAGGCTGCGATCCGCCGGAGCGAGGCCCGCGCGGCAGACTATTCCTTTGGAATGAGAGACGATCACATCCACTTCCTGAACCTGCCCTTCTACGAGAGCGGCGGCATACGCAAGCTCCCCTGCAGCCAGGTGGATGTGGATATCATCAAGAAACTTATGGACGAGATCAAACCCGACCAGATCTATATGGCAGGAGACCTCGCCGACCCTCACGGTACGCACCGAGTATGTACAGAGGCTGCTCTCGAAGCTTTCGAGCAGCTGCGTGAAGAAGGTGCTTCGTGGATTCCCGACTGCCACATCTGGCTGTACCGTGGCGCATGGATGGAGTGGGAACTCGCCCGCGTCGACATGGCTGTTCCGCTCAGCCCCGACGAACTCATCGAGAAGCGTCACGCAATCTACCGTCACCTTTCACAAAAAGACATCGTTCCCTTCCCGGGCGAAGATCCCCGCGAATTCTGGCAGCGCGCCGAAGACCGCACCCAGGCGACTGCCCAGCACTACGACGAACTTGGCATGGCCGAGTATCAGGCAATTGAAGTGTTCCTGAGACTCAGATAATCATGGCGTCTGTAAAATCTTTGTGGTACTGCAC
>CAMOIZ010000091.1 GCA_946616385.1 uncultured Bacteroidales bacterium
GCTTGGTGCCCGTTTTGGCAGGTTTTGGGCACGGGGCAATGCTGCGGAGCGCCTGGACGACCCCGCCCTCGGCCGTTTCTACAAATCCACCCCGAAGACGGCTTCGACGCCGCTCTTGGAAGGGTCGGCGAAGTTGTAGATTCCGCGGATGCCGATGTAGGTGTCATAGGGCACCCAGAGGAAGTTTGAGAGGCGTGCGCGCAGGGTGGCGCCGGCGTAGAATTCCCTGTCGGAATCCTTCTTGGTCTTAAGCAGTTCCTCGTATGCAGTGAAGTTGGCGCCCCCGTGCAGCACGGCCTCCAGATTTCTCAGATACAGATACGGGCTCAGCCCGCTCCAGTCCAATGCCAAGAAGGGGAAGGCATAATCGGCACTGAGCGAATACTGCTGCGCTTTTTTCCAGTCTCCTTCCCACCCGTAATTGCTGCGGCCTTCAGCGGCAAGCCTCAAGCCGTGGGTGCTCATAAGGCCCGGAATATAACCGTAAACCTTTGCGTAATAGTAGCCCGGGGTGTTGCTCTGCAGATTGTGCGTACGGGTGAAGCCCGCCTCCGCTCCAATGCCGAAGCGAGGGAATATCCCCGACTCGGCGACAGGCCGTGTGGCATAGGCGCGCAGACTGAACTTGCTGAGCAGCATCCAGTCGTGAGGTACAATCCTGATTACCACCGTGTTGGTCAGTTGCTTTATATCCAGGGAGGAATACTGATCGTTCGACCACGACACCCTGTATGCTGGGATGATACCCGCTTTCCAGCCCCCTCCGCTCAGATTGAAAGGTAGGGAGATGCCCGCGGAAAGATTCAGGAAGGGCTTGTCCGCGATGGAATACTTTTCGGGGAACTGCATCCCGTTCTCGGTTGAAACGCGGGTGTAGTCCAGACGATGGACGTTGCGCTCGTTATAATCGCCCCGGAACTCGATTATCGGCCCCCAGCCTGTCCACACATACTGGGCGTGGAGCGAAGGCCGGAACTCGGCCGGCAGCCCCAGTTCGCCCTCAGCGAGGGTATAGCCGGTGCCGAGGGTGTCCTTCACTGCCGTAAGGCCGACGCCGATGGATCCCCAGGCGGTGCCGAGTTCGTTCTGGAACATGGCGGTGGCGCCCAGGCTTCCCTCCGAATACGTGCTCTCGAGAGAGAGTCTTTCTACCGGGTCGTATTCCACGTACATGGGCGCCCAGGAGTGCAGGCGGAAGGGCTGCAGCAGCTTGGAATAGGGTTTTCCCTCCGAAATCGGCCCGTCATAGGGCCCGGGCGCCAGCGTCTCCTGCGCGCTCAGTTTCTCGGCGGTTTCGGAATGGAAGGCCCCGAAACTCACGGGCCGGCTCAGGACGGAATCCAGCACCCTTATCACGCGCCCGTCGGCGGTGGGTGCGCTGTAGTAGAGTTCTCCGGTGGGCGCAAAGGCGAACTCGTTCCCTCCGAATCGCAGGTTCGTCCTCTGGAGGAGTTCCCCTGAATGCGGGTCCAGGGAATGAAGTTCGTTCACCCCGCTGCGGTCGGAGGTAAACCAGATGAGCCCGTCCCTTTCGAACAGGCGGTTTATCTTGGAATGTGCTGGCGCGAAGATGGGTGTCCATTCCGGCAGGCGGTAGATGCTGAAGCCGTCTTCGGAGATGGCGCTGGCGTAGATATCCTCTCCCACCCAGACGGGTTCGACTGGCTGCAGGCCGGCAGGAGCGAAGATTTCATCGTACGGAGTGCAACGGTTCGAGGCCATCAGCACGACGGAGATGCGGCCGTTTTCGTACTGACGGACGGCTGCCATGACGGGCTTGTCCTTGCTGGGGGCGGGGTTGAACAGACGGCCTTCGGTCGCGAATGTCCTCATGGCTCCGCCGTCCTGGATGTATCTCAGCTGCGACCAGGACTTGAGCGCCAGCAGGGCGGAGGGACGGTGCTCGGACCATACCAGCCTTCGGTTGAAAAGGTCGTATGCGAGGCGGGATGTTCCGTTTGCGAAGGCCCCCATCACTTCCACGCGGCCGGAGGAGTCGATGCGCACGAGTTCGCGGGGCCTGTCCAGGCCGGCGTGCAGGGCGTAGAGGCCGTCATCCCCGAAGGTGAGCGATGTGTAGGAGTCGTAGAGACGCCCTGCGCCGACGAAGTCCCTGCCCTCGAAGAACGGGGCCCTCGCGCTGTCGGCGGCCGCCCATTCGGCACGGAAGGCTTCCTGGATGGCGTTGAAGCCGGTGTAGAGATTCTTCTTGTACTTGCTGCCCTGGGCGATGGTCTTCTGCAGCACGTTGAAGGGGAGGATGCGCGAGTTGGCGTTCTCGAAGTATCTGCGCGTGAAGAGGGTGTCGCCGAAGGCGGTGCGCATGCCTGCGACGAGCATATATCCGCTGCGGTAATGGTCCGGGGTGTATCGCTTCTGCGAACCGTAACGCCACTGCCAGAAGTCCCTGTAGAGATTGTCCGCAAGGGCCACGTGGACATACTCCAGAAAGTCGGAGGTGCGCCCGCGCCCGCTGTTTGTGAGGGCGGTTTCGGCGGTCACTGCATCTCCTTCGAGCAGGGCGGGCCCGGGATAGATGGCTGATGCCGCGCCGGTGGAGAGTTCTCCTATGAAATATTCAAGCGGCTTGAACACGCGGCTGGCGCGCGGGAACTGCATCTGCGCCACGTGCCTGCCTTCGTGCACGGCGAGTTGGGTGATCCAGGGGGTGGATTCCGGGTTGTAGAAATCCGGATTCGCAAAGAGTTCCATGCGCCTGGGTGCCCAGGTGACCATACCGTTGGAAGTGGCGGAATAGGCGTGGAGGATTACCGGCATCTTCCTGCGGTACAATTCGTTGGGCGAGAATCCGATGGTGGGCCTGGTGGCCGCGGCGAAGCTTTCCAGGGAGCGCAGATATTCCCTTGCGAGGGAGTCCGTTTCTTCGGGGTAGACAATTCGGAAATTCTCGCTTTCCATCTCTTTCCACTTTATGGAAACGGGGTCGGCTCCGGATGTGACTATCTGCGCGGAGAGTCCTGCAGAAAAGGCCAAAAACAGAAAAAATATGATGCTGAACTTCCTCATTATGGAATGCTTTCAATTATTTTCAGTAAATTTAACGGATTTTTTGCAATTAAGAAAAATATGAGTCTCTTTCTAAGGATCCTGACCCTTCTCGGCTCACTCGGAATGTTCCTCTACGGAATGTCGCTGATGAGCGGAGGTCTCCAGAAAATGGCCGGCGACAGATTGCGCACCTTCATGGCCAAGATGACCTCCAATACCTTCAAGTGCATCCTTACCGGTATCGTGGTCACCGCCCTCGTGCAGTCCTCCACCGCTACCACCCTGATGCTGGTGAGTTTCGTGAATGCGGGTCTGCTTTCCCTTGCCACGGCGGTAGCCGTAATCATGGGAGCCAACATAGGCACGACCGTCACCGCATGGATTTTCGCCCTGTCTTTCGGCGGATCTTCCTTCAGCCTCGGCACGATTGCGGTGCCGCTGATGTTCTTCGCCTTCATCCTCGTCAGCAACAAGAGGAAGAAATATAACAATCTCGGGGAATTCCTGATGGGCTTCGCCCTGCTGTTCCTCGGACTCACCACCCTCCGCGAGACCTCCACCGTCCTGCTCGACAACGAGCCGGTGCGCCAGTTCCTCGGCACCCTGACCGGATGGGGCGGGCTCAGCATACTGCTGTTCATGGTCGCAGGCGCATGCATGACGCTGATGCTGCAGAGTTCCGCCGCCACCATGGCCATCACGATGGTGCTCGTCGCCAACGGCTACATCCCCTTCGAGATGGCCGCCGCGATGGTGCTCGGCGAGAACATCGGTACCACCATCACCTCCAACATCGCCGCCTCGGTCGCGAACGTGTCGGCAAAGCGCACGGCGCGCGCCCACCTGCTCTTCAACGTGTTCGGCGTGTTCTGGGTGTGCTGCCTCTTCCATCCCTTCCTCGGCCTGCTGGGCAATATCGTGGAGCTCTTCGGCTTCCCCAACCCTGCAGCGACCGACTTCGCCGCGGCCGACGAAGCCACGAGGGCTGCGCTGGTGGCCTCTCTGCCCTACAGCGTCGCAACTCTGCACACCCTCTTCAACGTTATCAACACCTGCGTGCTCGTATGGTTCATCCCCGTGATTGTGAAGATAGTAACCTGGATGGTGCCAAGCCCGAAGGAAGGAGAAGAACCTTCGCGCCTCAAATACATCAGCGCAGGTACGATGGGCACCGCCGACATGGCCCTCGCCTCGGTCAAGATGGAACTCGTGCGCTTCGGTGACCTCTGCCGCAAGGACATGAAGTATATCCGCGAGGCTATTGCCGCCGGCAGCCAGGAAGACTTCGAGAAGGCGAACGAGAGCCTGATCAAATATGAGGAGATCACCGACCACATGGAGCATGAGATCGCGGCCTACCTCAACGAGGCCACACGCAACGAGATGTCCCACGACGGCGCTATCCGCATCCGCAGTTTCTATCGTATAATAGGAGAGATGGAGTCGCTGGGCGACAGCGGCGAGAGCATCGGCAAGATACTCTCCCGCGCCTGGGCCCACGGGCAAAAGTTCACTGAAGATATGGTGCGCAAGCTGGACAAACTCTGCACGCTGGTAGATGATGCCTACGCTGCGATGCACACCAACCTCGCCACGCCGCTGGTGCAGCTCGAAGGCATTACCAACGCGGAGGAAGCCGAGGAGAAGGTGAACGCCTACCGCGACACGCTCCGCGAAGAGCACCTCTCGAACGT
>CAMOIZ010000092.1 GCA_946616385.1 uncultured Bacteroidales bacterium
GAATGGTCGCTGAAGAGCGACTGGTCGTCCCGCGTGCTCCTGCTGGAAGCGCTATAGATCAATGCTGACCGAGTGCCGGCCGGGCTTGTAGGGGATGAATCTGCTGCAACCCGTGCCGGTACAGTGTATAGTGATATCGTACTCTGCATCGCGAAAACGCCTGTGCACACGGTATGTGCCGGCAGGGACGCAGGGTTCGATCAGAAGTCCGTCGTACTGGGGCTTGATTCCTATGAGGAACTCGCTCACGGCCTTCCAGGTCCATGCGGCGGTGCCGGTGAGCCAGCTGTTCTTTCCCTCCCCGGGGCGGGCGGCATCGCGTCCGGCCACCATCTGGCAGAACACGTAGGGTTCCACCTTGCGCAGGGTCTGGTCGGTGCAGAACGCAGGGGTTATCTTCTTGTAAAGCCTCCATGCATCTTCGGCGCGGCCGGCCATGGCTTCGGCGATTATCACCCAGGGGTTGTTGTGGCAGAAGATGCCGGCGTTCTCCTTGTATCCGGGAGGATAGGAGCTGATTTCGCCGTAGTCCCGGATGTACTGCGAATATGCAGGGGTGTTCAGCACCATGCCATGTTCACACTCCAGCAGTTTCACGGCAGAATCCAGGGCCTTTCCGCAGAGGCCTTCGTCCGCCCCGATGCGCGCCATCGCGCACCAACCCTGGCTCTCTATGAAAATCTTGCCTTCCGCATTTTCGTTTGATCCTATCTTGCGGCCGTAAAAGTCGTATGCGCGCAGGAACCACTCCCCGTCCCAGCCATGCTTCTTGACGGCTTCTTCCATTGAGGCTACTGCCAGAAGGACATCCGGCGCGTCAGAATCTCCCACGCGTGCAAGTAGTTCGGCGAAATCGCGGCCTTCCGCAACGAAGAGGCCTGCGATCATCAGCGATTCCGCCTGCCCTCCGGAAACATTTTCGGTGGTCTGGAAAGACTCGTCGGGATTGTCGGAGAAGCAGTTGAGATTGAGGCAGTCGTTCCAGTCTGCCCGGCCGATCAGCGGCAGTCCGTGAGGGCCGAGATTGTCCGTAACGTGCCTGAAACTGATTTTCAGATGCTCGAGAAGAGTCACTTCGCTGCCGGCTTCGTTGTCGAAAGGCACCGGCTCCTGAAGGATGCTGAAGTCCCCCGTCTCCTTGATGTATGCGACGGTTCCGAAGATTAGCCAAAGGGGATCGTCGTTGAAACCGCCGCCTATGTCGTTGTTGCCGCGCTTCGTGAGCGGCTGGTACTGGTGGTAGCAGCCTCCGTCGGGGAACTGGGTGGCGGCGATGTCGAGTATGCGCTGCCTGGCGCGTTCCGGAATCATGTGCACTATGCCGGCGAGGTCCTGGTTGGAATCGCGGAAACCCATCCCACGGCCGATTCCGCTCTCGAAATAAGAGGCGCTGCGGCTCATGAAGAAGGTTATCATGCACTGATACTGATTCCAGATATTCACGGTACGGTCGAGTTCGGGGATGGATGATTCCACACTGAAACGCCCGAGCAGATCGTCCCAGAAGGACTTGAGTTCCGCAAATGCCGCATCCACCTGCTCAGTGGTAGCGAAGGATTGCATCATTTCGCGCGCGGGAGCCTTGTTTATCACGCCCGGAGCCTCGAACTTGTGTTCAGCATCGTTTTCGACATATCCGAGCACGAAGACAATATCCTCGCTTGCGCCCGGCTCAAGGGTGAGGTCGAAGCGCTGTGAAGCGACCGGGCTCCAGCCGTGAGCCACGCTGTTGCCGGATGTGCCGGCCAACACCTGCTGAGGAGCGTCGAAGCCGTTGTACATTCCGAGGAAAGCCTCGCGGTCGGTATCGAAACCGTCAAAGGCCCGGTTGGCTCCGAGGAATGCGTAATGATCGCGGCGCTCGCGGTATTCCGTCTTATGATAAATTGCGTTGCCCTCCACCTCCACTTCTCCTGTCGAAAGGTTGCGCTGGAAGTTCTCCATGTCGGTGGATGCGTTCCAGAGGCACCACTCCACGAAAGAGTAGAGACTGAACGATTTGCGTTCGCCCGAACTGTTCGTCAGCCGCAGCCTGTGAAGTTCGCAGCGCCGGTCGACCGGCACGAAGAAAAGGGCCTCCGCACGGAGTCCGTTTTTTTCGCCGGTGATCCTGGTGTATCCCATTCCGTGCCTGCATTCATAGAAATCCAAGGCCGCTTTGCAGGGCTTCCATCCCGGATTCCACACGGCATCGCCATCCTTGATATAGAAATAACGGCCACCGGCGTCCATGGGCACACCGTTGTAGCGGTAGCGGAGGATCCTGCGGAACTTGGCATCCTTGCAAAAGCAGTAGCCGCCGGCGGTATTGGATATGAGGGAGAAGAAATCTCCCGTTCCCATATAGTTTATCCACGGCCACGGAGTGTCGGGCCGGGTAATTACATATTCTCTTGCTGAATCGTCGAAATGTCCGAATTCGCTCATAGCCATTCTTTGACAATAAGCCCCCAGGGCTTTATGACATCGTCCGACCAGGGGCCTTCGGAAGATGCCTGAGGAGTAAACATGGAGCAGGTTTCAGCTTTGTCTGAAATGCTCCAGGCGAGCATGGAAACGCCTTTGGAAGTCGCCCAGTCCGACCAAGCCTGCCAGGATTCCAAGTCCATGGGGCCGTCGCCGCTGGCCTCGCAGGCAGCGCATTCCGATATGAAAACCGGAATGCCGGCTGCCATCGCCTCTTCACATCGTTCTCTTAACCAGGTTTTATGTGTGCCTGCATAAAAATGCACGGTATACATCAGATTGTCGTAGCTTTTGACAGGGTTTTCCGCAGGCAGATGTATATCCTGGTCCCAGTGCGGGCAACCCATCAAGATAAGCGGATTGACTTTGGAAATGCCGGTAATCACCTCGATCAATTCCTCGGCATAGGCCTTAAGGTCGGCCCAGCTGTCGTCAACCGGCTCGTTATACAATTCGTAGATTACATTCGGGCTGTCGGCGTAGCGGGTAGCCACTGCGGTGAAAAACTCCTTCGCCTCGGCTGCATGCAGCACATGCGAATGCCAGTCCACTATAACGTAGATACCGGCCTCGATGGCGGCATCGACAACATTGTAGAGATGCTCCATGGCGAACTTCGATTCTCCCATATAACCGTCGTGAATGCCGGGATTGTCGCTCTTTGCGTGCGAATCCGCTCCAATTGCGGCACGCACTACGGGCACACCCCATTCCTCGCTGAGCCGGGCAACCGCCTGCTTGTTGTAAAAACGAGGCCAGATATTGTGCCATCCGAAACTCACACCGCGCATTACCACGGGCTTTCCTTCCGCCGTCAGCTGAATACCCTCAACTTTCAAGGGAGCGACTTTCGGTGCGGATTTGCAGCATCCGGAAAACATAATCGCGGCGATCGCGGCGAGGGTCGGCAAACTCTTCATATTTCTATTTCTTTATCGGATAGAGGTGAATAAGGAATACAATCAAAAGCGCGATAGCCGCGGGGAAGAGCGAGAACAGGCTCCATATCATATTGCACACGGAAGCCTCGTTGCTTATCGTCACCACGGTCTGGCCGGTGGCAGGATCGGTGCCGGAAATAAACCCGGCCACGCCGAGCAGCATAGCCACCAGGGCGCCCGAAATGGCGGAACCGAACTTCTGCGCCATGGTGCCGGAAGAGAAAATGAGTCCGGTAGAGGACGTGCCGTTCTTTTCAGTGGCATAGTCGGCCACGTCGGCATACATCGACCACAGCAGCGGCGAATACAGGCCGATGCCCACGGATGTGAGAATGACCATCGCTACCATCACCCAGATATACTTGGGGTCCATGGGAATGAAGAAGAACGCGATGGAGGTAACTGCACAGATAATCGCAGCGATGCGGAACGCGCGGCGCTTGGATCCGGCCCACTTGGTAAAGGCGGGAGAAAGGCCTCCGAATATCATGCAGGTCACTTCTCCGAAGGTCATGAAGACGGTATAATTGATGATAAGACCGCTGACCGTGACATCGCCGTGCAGGCAGTACTGAAGCAGATAGCCGGCCACCGCATAGCGGAAACCATTGAAGAAATTGGTGCAGATTCCGATGAGCGTCAGATATATCCAGGGCTTGTTGCGGAAGAGGTCGGCGAAGGGCTTGAAAGAGAACTTCTCGGCGCGCACCGGCTTGAGGCGTTCCTTGGTGAGAAGGCCGCAGGCAAGGGTTCCAAGCGCTGCAAGCCCGCCCAGGACGACGCCGAGCACGGCATACTGATGCTGTTCGCTTCCGCCTACCAGTTTCTGGAGGTAAGGGAAGGACAGCAGAGTCACGAAGCCCATCGCGTATGCTCCCACCATGCGATAAGAAGAAAACTGGTTCTTCTCATCGTCATCGTCGGTCATAACACCCAGAAGCGAGCCGTACGGCACGTTCACGGCAGTGTAGACCGCCATCATCAGAAGATAGAGAGAATATGCCCAGATACGTTTTCCGGTAATGCCGAAGTCCGGCGTGTAGAGCAGCAGTGCGAACACAGCGCCAAGCGGAATGGCCCCGAAGATGAGCCACGGCCTGTAGGTGCCCCAGCGGGACTGCGTACGGTCGGCGATCGCTCCCATCATGGGGTCGGTGACCACGTCGAACAGACGGGCCACAAGCATCAGCGTGGCAGTATCTGCAACGGTAAGGCCGAAGATGTTCGTGAAAAACAAAGGGAAAGCAATGGACATCACCTTCCAGGT
>CAMOIZ010000093.1 GCA_946616385.1 uncultured Bacteroidales bacterium
AGGGGCAAGAGATGGATGAAAAAAGAATTTGCCTGATATGTACGATTTCGACTTTGTTTCAAAGGGCCTTGCCCGTGGTACCAACGATGTGAAATGGGACACCTGCGATCCCGGAGTGATCCCGATGTGGGTGGCGGAGATGGACTTCCCGGCCGCTCCATGCATACTGAAGGCCCTGCGCGAAAGGGTGGACAAGGGGATTTTCGGATACACCGAAGTGCCTGCGTCCTATTATGAATCAGTCATACGCTGGTTCTCCGGCCGGCACGCCTGGCAGATTTCCAGAGAACAGATCATCCCCGTCCAGGGGATCGTGCCTGCGACATCCATCGCGGTAAAGGCTCTTACCGAAGCGGGAGACAAGGTCGTGCTGAACGTTCCTGCATACAACTGTTTCTTCCACAACATCACCAATCAGGGCTGCGAAACCAGCGAAAGCAAGCTCCTATGGAATCCCGGACTCAAGCGCTACGAGATGGACTGGGACGACATCGAGCGCCGCTGCGCAGACCCTGCCGCCAAGGCCTTCCTGCTCTGCAATCCCCACAATCCGAGCGGACGCCTTTGGAGCCGCGAAGAGCTGGTGCGCCTGGGCGAGATCTGCCTCAGGCACGGAGTAAAGGTGATAAGCGACGAGATTCACTGCGAGATTGTGGCTCCCGGCAAGGCATACGTTCCATTCGCTTCGATCTGCGAGGAATTCGCGCAGAACAGCATCTCCTTCGTCTCCCCTACCAAGGGTTTCAACATCGCCGGAGTGCAGATTGCCAACATAATCAGCGCCAACGAAGATTTCCGCAAGCGCATGGACAGGGTTATCAACGTCTGGGAGCATTGCGACGTAAACCAGTTCGGCATCGTTGCCCTGCAGGCGGCATATTCCGACGAAGGCGCCGCATGGCTTGAGCAGATGAACGCGCTGGTGCACAGTAATTTCGTAATGCTGCGTGATCTGTTTGCAGAGCGCTTTCCCTCCGTACGCGTTCCGGAGCTGGAAGCCACATATCTGCTTTGGCTGGATTTTTCATCCCTTGCGATTAATGAGATTGAGCGGGAATGCCGACTGGCCGACGCCCTCGGCGGACAGCGGCCCTTTCCCGCGACAACTCCGGTTCCGACAGGAAAATTAATTGCAGACTACCTGCTGATGAACAACAGGGTGCGCATCAACGACGGGGCCATCTATGGTGGCCCGGAAGGCTGCCGCATCAACCTTGCCTGCCCCGAGGCCACAATGAAAGAAGGCCTCCGGCGAATCGCCGAAGGCCTCTCCACTATCCTTGAATAAAGGTATTTTGAGGTATTTTCTGGTATACTAACCTAGAAAGTATACTTCACAAGCCCCTGCACGCGGTTGTTGGTAACCCAGTGCAGACCCTGGTCGTACAGACCGGTCTCGAGGTTCATTCCCTTGGTCTTGTCGCCGTACTGGACGGAAGTGAGTTCATACTCCAGACCGAAGGCCACCTTGCCGAGATTGTAGATGACGGTAGGGGTCACACGGAACATCTGGTTCATGTTGTCGAAGCTGTTGCCGCTGAACCAGAATCCTGTAGGAACACCTGCAACACCGTCAAGCGCTTCCTTCGTGCCGAAATTCTTCACATATCCGGCAAAGAGGATACCCTGAAGCTTCTTTCCGTAAACAAGGCTGAGCCAGCTCGATGAATTGCGGGTAGGAGTATACTCGCAGTTCTTGTCGAGAAGCACCTTCGAAACGCCGTAACCGCCATTCAGGTTAAGATGATCGCCAGCCTCGGCAAACACGGTCTTGAACTTCACGCTGAAAAGGTTCTTGGCATACTGTGCATAGAAGAAAGGAGTCACGGTGGTGATACGGTCGGTGCGGAAACCTGCAGCATCCTTAAGGACAGGCTTGATGCTCAGCACGTTGACGCCGGCACGCAGGACGAGTCCGCCAGTCTTGTAGTTAAGTCCGGCGTAAATCTCGGGAGTGTTGCCGTATTTGATGTAGCTCGCGCTCTTCCCTTCGGGGCCGTTGGAAGCATACTGCATCTGCCAGAGAGCCGCTGCGGTGAATGAAATACCGCTTCCGATATTATAGTCCAGCTGGGCAAGAGGAGTACGGCTGAAAGGGCCGAAAGGAGCACCGGTGTTCAGGGAGAACACGTCGGGCATGTCGGCTGCCATGGGATGCCAGCTCTGGCCTGCCTTGATCGTAAGGTCCTTCTTTGCGAGGGTGACGAATGCCTGGCGCAGACGGAAGTTGGCGGTTCCTGTCACTTTATCGTTTCCGAGGCCGTTGTAGAAGTCACCTTCCACGCGTGCGCCCACCTTCCATCCTTCCACCTCATATCCCTTCACCTCCACCCAAAGGCGGGAAGTAAGGGCTGCGAAACGGGTGTTGGGATAAGCATTCACGTCATCACCGTTGGCTGCAAGTTCCTCGTCGTAAGGAACATAGGTGAAGAAGTCTTCGGTAAGACCTATCATCTTGCGGGTATCGAAGGCATAGAAGTTACGGATGAAACCGTGCACCTCGATGCTGGGCTTGCTTTCCTGGGCGAATGCCGAAAAGCCGAGAGCTGCAAATACTATTGCGGTAAATATCTTTTTCATAATCAATTTGTTAAGCGAAAGGGAAAAGTTTGGTGAGCCAGAAGAATCCGAGGACGAATCCAACCACGCCCACTATGATGCCCACCTTGGCCATGTCCTTGGTTTCCACCAGGCCGGTGGAAGAAGCGATGGCATTCGGAGGGGTGGAAATCGGGAAGAGCATTGCGATGGAGGCGCAGACGGCGATGAAGGAAATCATTGCCTGAGTGCCGCCGAGAGCCATGAAGCTTGCATTGTTTGCAGCATCGGGATCCGCCATGCCTTCGGCAACCACGATAAGAATAGGAATCAGCAGGGCTGCAGTAGCGGAGTTGCTGATGAAGTTCGAAAGGAAGTAGCAGACGAGGCCGGCCACGACGAGCACGACGACCACGGACATGCTTCCGAAAGGAATCGCCTCGATAAGAACCTTGGCAAGACCGGTGCCCTGCAGGGCGGTTCCGAGGGCGAAACCTCCGGCCACCAACCAGAGCACGCTCCAGTTGATTTCCTTGATATCTTCCTTGGTGAAGATGCCGGTGGCGGTGAGAACTCCAAGAGGAATGAGGGCTACCACGTTGGAATTGATGTGATGGATCTGCTCGGTCATCCACAGGAGGATGGTGCCGATGAAGGTGACCCAGACGACGGTGGTCTTCCAGTCTTTCCCCCGCTTGTTCTCGGGGATGTTCAGCACGACTTCCTTGCTCTTGAAGGGGAAGAACAGCTGCAGGAGAACCCATGCGAAGAGAATCATGATAAGCACATAGGGAACCATGCGGAAGGTCCAGTCAGCGAATCCGACGGCCTTGCCGGCATCCTCGAGGAAACGCACTGCAGTAGCGTTAGGAGGGGTTCCGATAGGGGTTCCGATACCGCCAAGGTTGGCTGCCACGGGAATGGCGAGAGAGAGTCCTATACGGCCTTTGTCATCGGCAGGCAGGGCGGCGAGCACAGGAGCCAGGAACGCAAGCATCATGGCTGCGGTGGCGGTGTTGCTCATGAACATCGAGAAGATGGAAATCACCAGCAGGAATCCCAGAAGGACCATCTTCGGTTTCTTTCCGAAAGGCTTGAGGAGGAAACGGGCCATGGTGACGTCCAGACCGTATTTCTCTGCCATGATGGCAAGCACGAAACCGCCGAGGAAGAGCATCACGACAGGATCCGCGAAGGAAGCCATCAGGTCTTTGTAATTCACCAGCTTGCCGGCCTCGGGAGTGCAGAGGAAGCCGAGACCTTTGTTGGAAACGGTCAGCAGCGACAGCACTATCACCAGGAGGGAGGTTGTCCAGTTGGGAATGATTTCGAATATCCACATCAATGCAGCGAACACGAACAAGGCGATCACACGCTGCTGGGTGGCGGTAAGGGCGTCGATGCCAAAGAAAGACGTAGGCACAGCCCAGAGGAAAATTGTGGCTATCAGGACTATAGGTAGAAGCACACAATACTTGACATTGAATTTCTTGTCAGCCATATTTAGTTAAACAGTATAATTCGCACAAAAAATGCAACCGCCAATCAAGGCGGCTGCAAATTTAGTAATTATTTATAAATAATTAAATTAAAACGCGGCTTAAATGATGCCCTGCTCAAGCATTGCGGTAGCGACCTTCATGAATCCGGCGATGTTGGCGCCCTTCACATAGTCGACGCTGCCGTCGGCACGGGTACCGAACTTGACGCACTGTTCGTGAATGCTCTCCATGATGTGATGCAGACGGTCGTCGACCTCCTGTGCAGTCCAGCTGAGGTGAGCGGCGTTCTGGGTCATTTCGAGACCGGAAGTAGCCACGCCGCCGGCGTTCACGGCCTTGCCGGGAGCGAAGAGGATGCCGTTATGCTGGAAGAAGTGGATTGCTCCGGGCTGGCATCCCATGTTGGACACCTCGCAGCAGCACCAGCAGCCGTTCGCCTTGAGTTCCTTGGCGTCATCCTCGCTGAGCTCGTTCTGGAACGCGCAAGGGAGGGCGATGTCGCAAGGGACGCTCCATGCCTTCTTGCCGGCCACGAACTGTGCCTTGCCGGGGAACTTGACCGCCATGTCCTCAACCTTGTTGCGGTTGGA
>CAMOIZ010000094.1 GCA_946616385.1 uncultured Bacteroidales bacterium
ACCGGCACCGTGGATGTCATTCAGGCAGGCCTTTACCTCGCCAAGGCCAGGCTTTGTATCTGGGACCCCGAGCTTCTCAACGAAAGCCTCGCCAAGGCAAACGAAGCGATCAAAGTCGACATGGCTTATATGTACCATGTGGAACTGCGTGCAGTTGAGGATACAGAAGCCGGGACCACAACTATATCGGTATTCCTGGTAAATAACGGCAATCCCGACGATGTGCTGAATATCAGCGATCTGATAGCAATGCTCGGATGAAAAGACGTGCATTGTGTCTCATAACGGCGGCGTGCCTGCTTTTGTCCTGTGGCAAGAGTGAGCGCGCCGAACTGCTTGATGCCCCGGGGGCTTATACAATAGTGGACTCGGAACTTATGACTCCGGGCGGATTTGCGGATTATGCATACGACGGGTCGGATCCCACATGGGGAAAGTTCTATCAAGTTTATCTGAATTCCTTGAATGCCGCCCTGAAAGCCAAGAATCTCCTTCTTGGCGCTGCCATGGCGGTAGAAGCTGGGCATCCCGGTGCTGACTGGGGATACAGGAAATACATCATAAACTACACAAGCACCGATGCACAAGGCAAGCCCGTAAAGCTTTCCGAGGTCGTAATAGTGCCCACCGGAATCGGATGGAATCACCGTCCGTCCAAGATATTCCTCTGCAGCCACTATACTATCTTCGCCGATTACGAAAGGTCTACCGGTGAGTTCGCGGATTACCTGACAGGGACGGCGGCATCCGATGCGGTATTCATCTGCCCGGATCAGGAAGGCTACGGCGCCTCTGTCGACCATATCCATCCCTGCCTTGCCAATATGCAGATTGCACGCCAGTTGGTGGACGGAACCTTCGCAGCCCTCAAACTGCTGGAAGACGAGGGGATAAAGATGAAAAAGGATTTCCGCCTCTACAACGGCGGATACTCCCTGGGCGCTTCCTATGCTCTTGCAGTGCATAAGTACATAGAGACGGTCTGCACCCCGGAAGAGCGGGAGCAACTGCATCTGGAAGCGTCCTACTGCGGCGGCGGGCCTTATTCTCCTCTCCATACTTTCCGATGGTACGCCGAGCAGGATTCGCTTTATTACACCCCTGTGCTTCCCATGTTGATCGACGGCATGGTATACAGTTATCCTGAGTTTTTCGACGGAATCAGGACGGAGGACTACTTCACCCGGGAGTTCCTCGATGCCGGCGTACTGGAAATGGTGCGCAGCAAGGAGTATTCTTCGGCCTACCTTCGTCCCTATATCAAAGAAAAAGTCGGCGACAGGGTGGACAGAATTCTTTCCGCGGAAGCCTTGACCCCCTGTTCAACCATCCGTGAGGCCTTGGAAAAGGCCCTGACGCAGTGCGACCTGACCGAAGGCTGGGCTCCTGTCAGGCCTGTGATACTCTATCATACCGAGAACGATCAGTATGTGCCCTACGAAAATGCCGAGCTTGCCGTAAAAGGGCTGGTTCCCGGCAATATCAAACTCAAGAAACTCCTCAATGTCATGCCGGACGATCCTCATAACGGGGGAGGAGTCATTTATTACCTGAGATACATTATCGGTGGTGTATAAGAAGTTTTTTGCGTCGCTGCTGTTGTTGATGGCGGCGACGTCGCTTTTTGCTTCAGGGCGCGGCCTGGTCGGCAGTGAATCTGTTTTCATCCCGAAAGGAACTTTCTCGGCAGGAATCGCGGCCGGATACGACAAGTACAACGCATCCGACGGCGCCGGTCTTGCCGGAATAGTAAGCGATGCCGACGGCAGTATTTCACTCAGGAGCTTTCAGGCGCATGCTGCATGGTTCGTCAAGGACAATCTTTCTTTGGGACTGCGTGCCGGATATGGCAACACTTCCGTCGATGGCGACAATGTGAATGTCATGGACCTTTTCGAGATGTCCAACCGGCATATCCGCCGCGAGCTCTACGAAGCATCATTCTTCCTCCGCAGGTATCTCTCCATCTCCGGTAGCAATGCTTTCGGTCTTTTTGCCGAAGGCCGCCTGTCCGGAGGCAGAGGATATATCAAGAGTTACGAGAATATCGAGAGGGGAAAAGTCGGGAGTTACTCCGACATTTATACCTTGGGGATAGGGCTTTATGCCGGTGTGGCGGCTTTCATCACCGATCACTTGTCATTCGAAATATTCCTGCCTGTCGCCTCGGCCGGCACAAGGTGGGAGAAACAGATTGAGAGTCAGGAGAATGAGAGCTCTGCAGATGCCTTAAATGCATCTGTCAAACCGAATTTGCTCGGCCTGAACTTAGGTGTAGTCTTTCATTTTTAGAAGCTGCCCGATATGAAGAAATGTCTTTTACTGTTCGCTCTCGTTCTGACTGCATGCAGCGGGAACTGGAACGACCTCGTGCATGGGGAAGTCGTTGCCGAGATAACGGAATTCGGAATTGAAGGACAGGTCTCCGCGTCCATCAACAAGGCCCGCAGGACCGTCTCCGTCACCATGCCTGCAGGCACCGACCTGAGCGCCCTCACCGTCAGTGCATTTGCCTGTACTGAAGGCGCACAGGCCGACAAGGACCTCGCCGTCGGCACCGTTCTCGACCTGTCTGCACCTCTCGAACTCGCACTTGCTACCTACGATTCTTATATCTGGACCATCAGCGCCGTTCTCGAAGAGGAAAAAGTCGTGGACGGCCCGCAACTGTACAATTTGAGTTTCGACCATTGGAGCAGGAATCCGGACAATGAGAAAATCCATGTCCCTTACGCCGAAGATGCCACGGATGAGCAAAAGGGCATCTGGGCTTCCGGAGGCGACCTGGTCGCTGCCTTTGGTTTTCCGACAGTTCTTGCCGAGTACGACTTCCTTGCTGTCCCGGGCGAGGGAAAGGCCGCTCTCAAGCTCCAGACACAGAAACTTCTCGGCAAACTTGCCTCCGGCAGCGTATTTACCGGAAAAATGGGAGGTGTCGATATCCTTTCCATGAGTGCCAAACTGCAATGGGGGATTCCGTTCTCTGAGCGCCCTTCGGCTCTCGAAGGCTATGCCTGCTATAAACCGGCCGCGATAGATGTCGTTGAGGATCCATACAAGGACAAGAAGGGAGAAACCGACAATGGCCATATCTTCATGCTGCTTACCGACTGGGATGAGCCATTCTTGGTGAACCCACCTTCGAGCCTGGTGGATTTCAACGGCGATCCTGCCATTATCGGCTACGGCAAGATAGTGTTTGACAAGGAGATGGAAGGATATGAGCATTTTCGTATCGATATTGAATACCGGAACGAGCGCAGCCCGAAACTTATCACCATAGTCGCTGCTTCCAGCGCTCTCGGCGATTATTTTACCGGTGGCGTCGGATCGGTGCTTTATGTAGATGAAATGGTCCTTATATACAAGAAATAAACTATTTGACGTATGATAAAATCACATTTAAAGCTATTTGTCATCGCTGCAGCCCTCATGGGTATATTGTCTGCCTGCGGCAAAGCAGCTAAAGTATCCCCTACCGACGACAGCAGCGACTTCGTTCTGCTTACCGATGCCGTGCCGGACGCCATCCTGGAAATCCGCTACTACGGCACCTATAATTTCGTCGGCACCCGCATCGACGGCTACGAGGCTCCGATAGCGATGCTTACCAAGAAGGCGGCCGAGGCCCTCAAGGCAGTGAGCGACGATGTGATGGCTAAGGGCTATCGTCTGAAGATTTATGATGCCTACCGTCCGCAGAAGGCCGTGGACCATTTTGTCCGCTGGGCTGCCGATGTGGCTGACACGACGATGAAATACTGCTTCTATCCCAATCTCGACAAGAGCGTGCTCTTTGAACAGGATTATATCATGGCAAAGAGCGGGCATACCCGCGGATCCACCGTCGATCTTACTCTTTTCGATATGGCGACGGGCAAGGAACTGGACATGGGCGGCACCTTCGACTGGTTCGGTGAGGAGAGCCATCCGGACTACCGCGGCATCACGGACGAGCAATACGCGCACCGTATGATTCTGCGCACTGCCATGCTCTCGCACGGTTTCAAGCCCTTGGATTCCGAGTGGTGGCATTTCACCCTGGCCGACGAGCCTTACCCGGATACTTACTTTACTTTCCCTCTCCGCGCACTCTGACCAATAGTCACTTCCACACTTTAAGCGTGGCGATAAGAGGATTGGCGGCCGAAGTGGATTCGGATCGTATTTCGGCGGAACTGCACAGATGCAGCTCCGCCGCTTTCATACGCATTGCCATGAGAATCTCCCCGGCTTCGATCAGATGCCTTCGCGGCGAGGTGGGGCCGAGGAGAAGTATGCTGTTTTCGGTTAATTCGAAGCGGAAGTTTTCTGCTTCTTCCACCAGACGCCCAGCCCGGACAATTGCTTCCAGCTGTGCGGACATCACGTCCTCTTCGGGCTCTTGATTCTGCCCTTGAATACTCTTCAGCAGCCCCTCCACGGATACTGAGGGCCGTTTTATGATTTTCGGCCCCTGTCTCAGGGCCTCCATTTTATTCTCGAGATAATTGTCTGCCATCGGTCTGTTCTTGGCTTTAAGTTTCCGTAAAGATAGCAAACCAATTTGCATATAACAATAATTCTTCTGACCTTTGTTAAGAC
>CAMOIZ010000095.1 GCA_946616385.1 uncultured Bacteroidales bacterium
GGCACCATCATGAGGGTGGCTTCCGTGAGCAAGCTCATCACGGCCGCAGGCATCATGAAACTGCGCGAGCAGGGAAAGATACGGCTCTCCGAGAAGGTGTTCGGCAAGGACGGCATCCTGAACGACACCCTCTTCACCAACCACATCAGCGACAAAGGCTATTACGACATCACCGTGGAGCAGCTTCTCCGCCATGAAGGAGGGCTCACCATTCGCAGAGGAGACCCTATGTTCCGCAGCCGCGACTGGATGACCATCTATAACCTCGACGAAGTGCCGGACCAGGACATGCTCACCTCCATCGCCGTGCGAAAGCGCCTCGGATACACCCCCGGCAAGAGCCATGAGTACTCCAACTTCGGGTATCTGCTGCTGAGCATGATAATAGAGAAAAAGACCGGGGAGGACTACGAGAAGTGGATGCAGGAGAACGTACTCGAGCCTGCCGGCTGCGTGGACTTCCATCTGGCATATAACTCGTACGAGGAAAGGCTTCCCGGCGAATCGCGATATCACATGCAGGACAACGACCCGAAGGTGCCCAAGTACGACAACAGCGCGGATTCCGTGGTGCGTTGCTACGGTGGCAACGACATCCGCGCGCTCAAGGGCGCAGGGGCCTGGGTATGCTCGGCGCCCGAGCTCGCCCGCTTCGTGGCTTCGATCGACGGCAAGCCCGGGGTTCCCGACATTCTCAGCAAAGAGAGCGTCAAGGAGATGACGGCATTTTCCGAAGACCACAAGTTCGGCCTCGGTTGGAACAGCACGGACCCGAAGAAGGGATGGCTGCGCACAGGCTCGCTTTCCGGCACCAGCGCATACGTGATGAATTTCCCCGACGGAGAGTGCTGGATACTGATTTCGAACACCCATGCATGGAAAGGTCCGAGATTCTCCCGGACCATCCACAATTTCATTGTTCAATGCCGCCAGCGATACAGCGGCAGACTGCCGAAGCAGGATTTGTTTACATCGATTCGATGACCTCGCGGTTGGCGGCGGCTACGCGCGCCGGAATCAGCTTGTCAACCTTGCGGTCGTAAGTCATCAGACCGTTGACTTCCCTTTCCACATCCGTAGTCTGAGTATAGACTGCGGCCGAGCATCCTTCCTTCACCAGAGGAATGAGCAGTTTTGCGAACTCTTCATACTTGGCAGTAGTCTCTTCGGTGTTGGACAGCTTGACATAGCCCCAGTTGCGCTGATCCACCCAGGTATGCCCTTCGACCGGCAGGCCGATTCCGCCGAATTCGCCGAGGACGTTCACCATCTCGGGATCCCAGATGCGCATTGCGGGTTCGGGATAGTGGTGCGAGTCGAGGATGTCGCCCACTCCCCCGGAGATCCAGTTGCCGCCGGAAGCCATGTTCACTAGCTTGCCGGGATCAAGAGTCTTGGTCATATCTACGATTCCCTTGG
The DNA here is from genome assembly GCA_946616385.1 of uncultured Bacteroidales bacterium. Classification (GTDB taxonomy): domain Bacteria; phylum Bacteroidota; class Bacteroidia; order Bacteroidales; family UBA932; genus Cryptobacteroides. Next base: position 1,420 of record CAMOIZ010000095.1, read on the forward strand.
TATCGAACTGTCCCCAGGCCTCGTTGAAAGGCACCCAGGCCACCACGCAGGGGAATTTCCTGTGCTGGTTCACGATGTTCTTCCATTCCCGGCGGAAATTCTCACGGGCTTCCCCGCTCAGCTGGTCGGAATTGCCGGCATCATACTTGTCTATGCCCTGCCCCCATTCTTCCAGTTTGCAGCGGCGCATGCTGGGCATGTCCTGCCATACCAGGATCCCCAGCCGGTCGCAATGATAATACCAGCGGTCCGGCTCAACCTTCACATGCTTGCGTATCATGTTGAAACCGAATTCCTTGGTGCGCTCGATGTCATACTTCAGGGCTTCATCGCAGGGAGCGGTATAGAGGCCGTCGGGCCACCAGCCCTGGTCGAGGGGGCCGAACTGGAAGAGAGGCTTGCCGTTCAGCGCCATGCGTTTGTGGCCGTCGGCATCCTTCACTACGGAAATCTCCCGCATGGCGGTGTATCCCTCCACGCTGTCGATGGTTTTCCCGCCCTTCGTCAAAGTTATGCGAAGATCGTAAAGATAAGGGTCGTCGGGGCTCCAGCACTTGGGATTGTCTATTTTGAGCACGGCCTTGCCATCCTCGGCGGCAGCGCTGCAGAGCACCTTGCCGCCTTCCAGCAGTTCAACCGAGGCCTCGCCTTCTCCGCAGATTTCAGGGAACACGCTGATGGTGCCGTCCGCAATCGAGCACTCCACCTGATAGTCGGCGATATGCCCTGTCTTGTCCACGGCTTCCGCCCAAACCGTCTGCCATATTCCGGAAACGGGCTGATACCAGATGCTGCCCCTGTCCGGGCTGAACACCTGCTTGCCGCGAGGCTGCAATTCTCCGACCTCCGTCGCATCGGTCACTTTGAGGACGATTTCGTTCTTCCCCTTTTTGAGGTAGGGGCTGACATGGAATTCGAAGGAATCGTATCCTCCTTTGTGATTTCCGACCTTGTTGCCGTTCACCCATACTTCGCTCTCCCAGTCGACGGCGCCGAAGTGCAGGATCACGTCTTTCCTGTTCCATTTGGAAGGAAGGGTGAAACTGCGGCGATACCAAAGCGCATGCTCGCTGTCGAGGCTGCCGGCCACGCCGGAAAGCGACGACTCTATGCAGAAAGGCACCAGGATGTGGCCGTCAGAGTCCGGCATCGACTCTTCCGCCTTTTCAGCTATGGCGTATTCCCATAAACCGTTCAGGTTGAGATAGGAGTCCCTGACCATTTGCGGACGGGGATACTCCTGATGCACATTTGCAGGGTCCACTTTTTCGGCCCAGACGGTTTTGATGTGGTCGCCGGCAGGGGCCCATCCGGTCTGTTCTTCAGGGGTGCCGCACGAGAAGAGGATGGCGGCGCAGGCAATGGAAATAGAAAGAGACTTGTTCATAAATTCAATGACATTTGGCTCAAATTTACGGAAAATAATTATCTTTACAAACTGATGAAAATGAGGCGTCTCATATTTTGCATTATTGTCTTTCTGGCACCCATCGTTGCAAGAAGCCAATCTGAAAGACTCGTGGCGCTCCCCGACGAATTCCGCGGGGCCTGGCTCGCCACGGTCGGAGGCATCGACTGGCCGGATGCCGAGGATCCCGCCATCGTGCAGCAAATCCGGCTAATTGAGCAGATAAAAGGGCTGAGGGAGATAGGGTGCAACACTCTCATCTTCCAGGTAGTCAGCAACATGGACGCCCTCTATCCATCGAAACTCCTCCCCTGGAGCGCGGTTCTCACGGGCACCGAAGGCCTCGACCCGGGTTTCGACCCTCTCGCGCTCGCGACCAGGGTGGCGCACGACTGCGGCATGCAGATCCACGCATGGATCAATCCGCTGCGCGTTTGCAGGGACGATGTCACCCCCCACTGCGATTCTCACGTGAGCGTGACGCATCCCGAATGGGTGCAGAACTACATGCATAAGCTTTACCTCGATCCGGGCAATCCGGAGGTGGTGAAGTTCCTGTCCGACATCGCAAGGGAAATCGTAAGCAAATACGACGTGGACGGCCTTCACATCGACGACTATTTCTATCCCGACGGATTGCAGAAGAACGGGCGCGGATGGCGCAACGACATGTACAAGCTTTATGGCAAGGGAAAGAAGCTCGACGACTGGCGCTTCGGCACCATCAACAATGTGGTGCGCACCCTCTACGACACCACCCATGAATGCAAGCCGGACGTGGTATTCGGCGTATCCCCTTCCGGCAGGCTCGTAAACACCTGCCGGCTCTATGCGGATCCGCGCATGTGGGTAAGCGGAGGTTATGTCGATTACCTTGCTCCGCAGATTTACTGGGCCATAGGCAGAGGCGACGGCGCGGCATTCGAAGAAGTGCTGGACAGCTGGCGCTTCGTTTCGAAGGGCATTCCGGTCTATATCGGGCTTGCCGCATACAAGTACGCGCAGGGCTACACCAAAGGTCTGGACGCACCCTATCTTTCGCTTGGGGAATTCAAGAAGGAACTGGACCTGTGCCGTTCCGCCTGGTTTGTGAAAGGGCATATCTGGTTCCGCACCAAGGACGTGCTGCAAGACGATTTCCGCGCCTACATCCTTTCCGAATTATATGAACAATAATCATTTTTAAATCAATACATCATGAAAAAATCTCTCTTTATTTGCACCGTTTGTGCAGCAGTACTCGCCACCGCTTGTTGCGGAGGCAAGAATACCGTGACCGCCATCGTTGCAGGTCCCGACAAAGTGGCCGCATTGGTAGTCGAGTATCCCCAGGCTCTCGATGCCGAATCCGTATGCCCCGAAGCTTTCGTGGTTGAAGGCGAGGAAGTTGCCTGCGCCAAGCTGGTGGAACCCACCAAGGTGCTTGTCGCCCTCAAGAAGGACTGCTGCGGCAAGAAGCATGAGTGCGGAGAGGCCAAGCCTGAATGCGGGCAGAAGCCTGAGTGCGGGCAGAAGCCTGAGTGCTGCGAGAAGAAAGAAGCTCCCAAGTGCGAAGAAGGCAAGCCTTGCCCCGCAGATGGAGAAGCCAAGCCTGAGTGCGG
>CAMOIZ010000096.1 GCA_946616385.1 uncultured Bacteroidales bacterium
GGCGAGCTACGGAATGTATCTGGCGCACATGCTGGTGCTGGCGGCATACTCCGCGTTCTTCCGCGGCTGGCTCGGCACCGGCGGCAGCGCACTTTGGGTCACTCCGGTGGAGATACTGCTCACTGCCGTTTGCTCATACGTGACGGTCGCCCTTGCGGCAGTCCTCATCCGCCGCATTCCCAAAGTGGGGAAAATACTTATGGGTTAGAATCTGACTCCTACGGATACGCTGAAGCTATTGTTCAGGACGTCCGAGCCGAACAGATAGGCGGCGTCGAGGCAGAACATTCCAATGTGAAAGCCAAAGCCGGCGGAGGCAAACGAGGGCACGACGCTCTCGCCTCCATAATGATATCCGACGCGCGCGAAAATAAGCTTGTCGAACGAATACTCCGCTCCTATACCTGCGGCGAAGGCCCCGCTGAGGAAATAATCGGCTTTTATACGGGCGCTGACAGCATGATATTCAGCAATGTCTATTCCGTATCCTACTCCTGCGACCGCTGCGGACGGCAGGCTGAAATCTCCCGTGCTCTCGGAACTGACCTTTCCTCCCATGGAAGAAACTCCGGCAAAAAAGTCGATGGCGTCGAAGCGGCCTGCAACAAAGGCGTCAAAAGCGACGGCGCTGTTGGAATAGTCGGAAAGAAGCTGCTCTTTTGCATATAAGACATTCACTCCGGCGCTCAAATTTGTCGTGAAGGCGTAAGCCGCGCCTCCGTTGACCAGTATTTCCGTAGGGGTGAAACCGCTCCCGCTGATTTCTTCACCTGTTCCACGGGTGAAAGAAACTGCGGCTCCGAATTTGCCGTATTTGCCGGCCACTCCTCCGCTGTAATACTTTGTTCCCGAAATATCAGGCATATAATATTTGTAAGCGCCTCCGGCGGCAAGGGTGAAATCCGACAAGGGCAGAACCGCCGCCGTAGGGGCCATCGTGCTTCCCATGGCAAGCGAAGCCGGGTTGTAATCGAGGTGCACGAATGGCATGGCCTCGGTGCCGAGTGTCTGTGCATTCATTGCAAGCGGCATCAGACCGGCAAGCGCTATGTAGAACAACTTTCTCATTTTTTAACGATGTTTTTGTTGTAGGTTTTTCCGTTGTAGCTGACCGTCAAGGAGTAGCGTCCTGGTGCCAGGCCCGAGACATCCACGGTGAGAGGGTCGAATCCGCTGAATACGGAGGTGCTTTCGTATACCAGTTTGCCCGAGGAACTCAGGATTCTGACGAAGGTTTCGGCAGGTCTTTCAGTGCGGATGGTAAGATCCGTGGAAACGGGATTCGGGAAGGCTTCCACCGGATCGTTGGGATTCGCCTTGACAAGGACGGGGATCCTGCAGGAGCCTGTTTTGTTGCCGTCATTCGCACTCACCACGATGTTCGCGGTTCCGGATGACAGAGAACGCACCCTGAACCCCGTGTCTGAGAACTTGTCGACTCTTGCGATCACGTTGTCGTCGATTTCTGCGGAGAGTGTGAAATCGTCTCCGTCTTCATCGCTGAAGACATCTCTCATTTCCAGGTTGGATGTAACTCCGACTCCGTATAGCAGCACTCCTTCGGGTTCGGAAACCACGGCAGGAGCATGATTGTCTGCGGTTCTGACCGATTTGATTTCCGAAACCTCCGACCAGTTTCTGGACAGGTCGGAAGCATATAGCGCAAAGTAGTAGGTGGTGGAATAGTCCAAGCCTTCGATTGTTTTGGTCACGCTTTGTCCGGCTTGTTCACTGCCCACACGTATTTCCTTGAAGATCACTCCGTCCGCGCGTTTCGAAGGAGTGGAATTCCTGAGAGCGGCGGCATCTTTGCCATACAGGCAACGTATGCTCTTGGCTTTGCCGTCATCCTTGTCCGCGGGGATGCTTATGCTTATTTCTATGCTTTTGCGTATGGCCTTCAAGCTGAAATCACTCACCTTGTCCGGAGCAATGGTGGATCCCGGTATTCCAACGCTGAAGGATCCTGCTGCATCCAGCCAGGGACCCACGTATTTTTTATTGTCCACGAAATCTGCATTGGCCCCGTCGAGCAGCAACCTCCTGCAGTCTTCATTCGTGAATCCGGTTCCTCCGAAGTAGGACACCAGCAAGGCTGCCACCCCGCTCACGTGAGGACATGCCATGGACGTTCCGGACATATATCCGTAGTTGGTATAGTCGTAGTCCGGAAGTCTGCGCGTTGCGTAAAGGTTGAAAATCTGTCCACGGCTATATTCCTGGTTATCGTATTCCGGGCCATGCCCTTTGTATAAGCCGTCTCCGCCAGGGGCGCAAATGTCTACCCAACTGCCGTAGTTTGAATAGTACGCCCTGGTATACCCTGCGGTACCGGCTCCAACGGCAATCACGGGATCATATTTGCATATCGGGTCGAAGTCGATGTTTTCATTCCCTGCGGCGAAGATAACAAGCCCGCCCTTCATGGGAGAATCCGCCCTCTGATTGTATGGCGCAGCAGCTTCGCATCCCGCCCTTTGTATAAAGTAGTCGATGGCTGCCTTCATATAGGCGGGGATAGTGGGGAAAGAATTAATGTATGAATTATATTCCGAATTGGATACCATGCCGTCCTCGTCCTCGTCGGCGGTATACCCCCAACTGTTCTGAGAGATGACAGCACCGTGGTCGGCTCCCCATTTGATGGCCGCAGCGGTGTTTGCGTCGGATGCTCCGTCATCCTCCGTAAATATCTGGCAGCTCAATATGCGGACTCCTCCTTCTCCTTCAGCGGCGTCGCCACCGGCGATTCCGGCGACTCCGATACCGTTGTTTCTGATGGCGGCGATGGTGCCCGCTACATGCGTGCCGTGCGAATCTGAGGTCACGGTGCTGCGGCTGTTTACAAAGTTCTTGCTGCCATCGGCTCCTGCAGGGATGCAGTTAGCAGCGAGGTCCGGATGGTTGAGGTCTACGCCTCCGTCAACTACCGCAACTATAACGTCGCTGCTGCCGGTGGTATAGTTCTCCCACACGTCGATAACGTTTATGTCGGCACCTTTGTTGGTGAATTTCCCTATACCATATGTGCAGTCGAGCTTAAGCGACATGTCGTTGTGGAGATCCCACTGCCATTTGAAATACTGGTCGTCCGGAATCGCGGAACGCCTGCGTATCTTTCCGGGGAGGTCGACGGTCAGCACGCCTTCGGCAGCGCACATTACGTCCGTGGCCTTCGTGCGGGAGATGCTTTCGTCGAGCTGAACCTTGTAGAATCGGTGCAGGCCGTCGTGGCGGGTTCGTTCCTCATATTCTCCGGCATAGGGAAAAACCCTCTCGAAACTTACGGCTCCGAGCTGCCCCAGCGCATCGTTCATCGCAGGAGATTTTGTCTTGATGCTGTTTTCTGCGTTCGCCTGTTCGAGTATGGCCGCAAGATCTTCATCTACCTGGATTATAACGCTTTTCACTGGCCGCGCATCGGCAGAAGGCTGTTCTGTCTGCCAGTCGGATGTTATAAGGCGGTCTTCATTTGCGGTACAGGCCGCAAACAGGAAGATTGCGGGCAAGAGGAGGTTGTAAAGTTTCATCGTTCAGCGGATTTCCAGAACCTTCCACCATCCTCCCTTGTCGGGCCCTACGCGGAGGAGAGCTCCGCTTTTTTTGAGCTTCGCGAGGTGCTTCTCAACACCTTTCGAAGATATCCCAAGCAGTTTTGCGAGATCGTCGGTGGTGTATCTTGGGTGAGCGGAAAGAATCTGAAGCACACGGGTGCTGGTCTTGACCTGTGGATGGATTTCGGGCGCGGCCGACTCTTCTTCAGGGAAAGAATCCTGAATGGTCGGTTTGAGCCCGAACTCAAGTTCCAGCATATTCATGAGCAGTCTTGCCATCAGGCCGTTGCCTCTTGGCCAGAGTCCGGCATCTTCAACTTTGTCGCAGATGGAGGCGGCAGCCTTTCGCAGCCCCTTTTCTCCAATGCTGTGATAGTGCATGCGGGCCTCGTTCGCATCGCGGCATATTTCCTGAAGAATTGCGTCTGAACCCACCTTGCCGGAATCGAATCCGTAACTGCGCAAGGCCTTGGAGGCCAACAGTTTGATGCGGTATCCACTCCACACCTGATGCGCCGCGGCATCTTTTTCTGCCGCAAGGTAAGCCTCTTTCATGTCGAGGTTGAGCATCTGTTCTGCGATGGTCTTGCCTTCGCTGCTTATCCCATGCGCCAGCAGCCGTTCATTCTGCCGCAGTGAGAGGGTGGACCCTTCCTGTGCGGTGGAGCCGGTTACAAGCTTAAATAATGTAGACTCATCCATAGTTCTACAAAGGTAACAAAAAATCCATATCTTTGCAGTACTATGACTGCACTCGAAATCTT
>CAMOIZ010000097.1 GCA_946616385.1 uncultured Bacteroidales bacterium
TTAAGCTTTGGGAAGCTGACCGAGAACCTCGAAGTAAGGAACTCCGTCCGAAACCGTGGTGCGGTAGATGGTATCGTCTACCTGATAGTATTCGTTGCCGTCGGCAAGTACTACTGTCTCATAGTCTTCGGGGAGGGCCTTGATGAGGGCTCCGGCAGGAGGAACTATCACCTTGAACTGCCCGCTTGCATCCGAGATGAAGAACACGCCGTCGTCGTAGTAGTACTCCTGTCCGTTGGCGGCATAGCTCTGGATGAGTCCGAGCTTGGTCGCAAGCTGGTAGGATGCATAAGACTTGAGAGTGTTCAGGTCCATCGTAGGAGTGGAAGACGCTGCATTCTGAGAGGCGATGGTCGCGTTGTTCTGGGCAATCGCTGCATTCTGGGCGGCGATGGTCGCATTGTTCTGGGCGATAATCTGGTTCTGCTCGTTGATGACGGCGTAGTTGCTGTTCACCGTATTGTAAGTACGATATACGTTATTGTAGTACGAGAACCTCAGCACGTCGAGTTCGAGAGCGTACAGAGCCCTGTCGAACAGGATTCCGTAAGGAGGACGGCAGATGTGGTAGACATCGTTCCAGAAGCGGTAGTAGATACCGTTGTAGAAGTAGTAGTCGATTCCCCAGTAACGATATCTGTCGTAGTGAGGCAGATGCCTTACGCGATATCCATAGTAGTGAGGATGAGGACCGTAGAACAGACCGGGTCTGTCGTAAGGGATGGGACGGCGATGGATGGGTGCCACGCGGGCGCCGTGATCGTCGAAACGGACCTCATTGGGCGCACCCTGGGTCTGACGGCTGTAGCTGCTGGTAGGATTCACGTTTCCTACACTGCTGCGCGATCCGCCGTTCACTGTGGTGGTGCGGTTGGTCGAAGACGGGGTAGCCGCGCTGCTGCGGGATCCGCCGGCAACTGCCGAACTGCGACTTGTGGTGGAGCTGGAGCGGGAAGTGCCTGCGCTGCTGCGCGAGGTGGAGCTGCTGCGGCTCACACTGGAACTGCTGCGCGAGGTGGAGCTGCTGCGGCGGCCCACGCTCGAACTGCTGCGCGAAGTATTGGCGCTTGAACGCGAAGAGCTACCGGAGTTGCTGATGGTTCCGCCGACCGCCCTCGATGTGGAGGACGAGCTGAAAGCAGAAGAACGGCTGCCTGACGAACGGGTCTGAGGAGCAGAACTGCTGCGGCTCACACTGGAACTGCTGCGGCTCACACTGGAGCTGCTGCGCGACACGCTTGAACTGCTGCGCGATACACTGCTGGAAGATGAGCTGCGGGAAGCGCTCGAAGAACTTCCGGAAGAGCGGGAAACGCTGCTGGAAGAAGAACTGCGAGAGCTGCTGCTACCGCTTCGGGATTGGGCATTAACGGGAGATATTGCGAGCGCCATAGCTGCTACGGCTGCGAGCGCGATTTTAAATGTTGTTTTCATAATGCTCAATTTTAGTGACCGTAAATTTAATGATTCAAATCGATATTTTGCATAATTCGTACCACAATTTATTTTTTCCCGTAAGAAGGGTCGATACGGGAAGGAAGAATTGCGGTAACCGCGATGGTTGCAAGGCAGCAGATCATGACCAGCACGAAGAATCCCGTATATCCCAGGCTTTCCTGGAGCATGCCGGCGAAAAAGCCCGGTATCATCATGCTCAAGGCCATGAAGGCCGTGCAGATCGCATAGTGCGAAGTGCTGTACTCGCCCTGCGAGAAATACATCATGTAAAGCATGTATGCCGTGAACCCGAATCCATAGCCGAACTGGTCGAGCGCGACGCAGAAGTAAATTACGTAGAGATTGTCCGGTTGCGCCAAGGCCATGTAAAGATACACCGAGCATGGAAGCGCAAGGGCGAGAGCCATGGGCCAGAGAGCCTTGCGAAGGCCAACCCGGGCGCTCCACACCCCGCCGAGTATGCCGCCTATGGTGAGCGCTATCACTCCGACCGTGCCGTACACGAGCCCGGACTGCGCTGTGCTGAGGCCGAGGCCTCCGTCTTCTGCCGCATCCAGCATGAAAGGCGTAAGCATCTTCACGGAAAGGGCTTCCGGCAGGCGGTACAACAGCATGAAGATTATCGCCAGCCACACTCCTTTCTTCTGGAAAAAGGTAGCAAAAGCATCCAGGATGCTGCGCGGAGAAGAATCTGTGCTGCTGACCGGTGCTACGGCGCGGACGCCTTTTTCCGGCTCGAGCGGCGAAGATGCCGGAAACCGGCCGCTGCTTTCCGACGGCAGAATGAAGTTATGCCATACGGTCACCAGAAGGAAAAGGGCGGAACTGGCAAGGAGGGTGGTGCTCCAGGCACGTGGGATGTCGCCGAAGCGGTTCTCGAGCAGTCCGGCCGCAACCACTATCACCCCCTGCCCGAATACGGACGCGATGCGGTAGAAAGTGCTCCTGATGCCCACGAACAGGCTCTGCCGGTGCTCATCAAGGGCAAGCATATAGTATCCGTCCGCCGCTATGTCGTGCGTGGCGGAGAGCATTGCGGTGATGTAGAAAAAGACGAGCGAAAGAGTGAAAGCCCCGACGGGAGCGCCGGTGCGATTCGGCAGGGAGAAGGCTATCGCAGCGAAGCAGACGGTCATCAGCGCCTGCATCACCAATATCCACCAGCGTTTGGTACGCACCACATCCACCAGCGGGCTCCAGAGGGGTTTGATCACCCAGGGGAGATAAAGCAGGCTCGTGTACATGGCAAGGTCGGCATTGCTCATTCCCATCCTTTTGAACATGGTGACCGACACCACGTTGACGATGAAATACGGAATACCTTCGGCAAAGTACAGGGTGGGAACCCAGAGCCAGGGGGACTTGATTCTATTCATCTGATTTCAGTTCAGAGATTTCGGTTCCAGGATAATAATGGCGGAGGATGCTCCCGCAGTCGTATCCCTTCGAAGCCATCACGGCCGCGCCGATCTGGCAGAGCCCCACTCCGTGGCCCCATCCGCGTCCGTGGAGAATACACTCGTCGCCCTTCCATTCGATCTCGAATGCCGAACTCTTCAGGTGGCTTTCGCTGAGTGCACGGCGGATCGCGAGTTCCTTCCCTATCACCGTCCGGCCCTTGTCGCCGACGATCTCAAGTTCGGAAATCCTCCCGGAGGGCCCCCGTTTCAACGCATTCAGTTCCCGCACGGTTCCTATGCCGGCATCCGTGCATGCTGCTGAGATAAGCCGGCTGAGTTCTTCGCGAGAGTAGCGGACCGTCCAGCGGTAGAAGTCGCGGGTCTGCAGGTCGTAATCGTTCAGGACCTTGCGCAGAATCTCCTCGTCGTCGGTGTCGCAGAAGGGCCGGCCTCCATCCTCAGGGGTATCCGGAACCGACTGCAGATATGGATAATCCCTGTCTTCCCAGCAGGTGCTGAAAAGCTCGGTAGTTCCCCCGCAGCATTTCGAATAACGGGCATCGCAGAGTTCTCCTTTGTATGTGAGCACGCTCCCCCAGGTGCGGTCTACGGCATCGCGCACATTCTGCCCCGCAGCACCGTCCAGCCCCTGGTAGCGCTGGCAGTGATCATCTGCGCAGACGTCGAAGCGGTCGTGCGTGTGCAGGTTGCTCATCAGCCAGGAACGGGAGATGATGGCGTGCGCTTTCAGGAATTCCAGCGGAGCGTCCGAATGCATTTCCGAAGAAATGACGCTCAGCAGATAATCTTCAAGACCGATCCGGTTCACCGCCCTGATCTTGTCGCCCTCAACTATGAAGCGCAGGCGCCCGGCGAAACGGCGGGTAACCTTCTGTTCCCAATGGAAATCTATGCCTATGGGCATGTCGTGCAGGATGAAGGTGGGTTCGCTGAAGAGCGTGGAACGGGTGACGGCGTCGAAGGTCAGTTCGTCGTAGAGCGCGCCGTTGTAGTTGATCTTTCCGTCTACCCAGCTCACCCTCTGCGGGCCTGCACCGTCGGAGATGATTTCGAACACTATCTCCCTGGCGGCCATGATGCCTACGTCAATCTTGGGCTGGGTGCGCGTGAGCCGCCACACCACGAGCGCATCGTCCTCCTCGCTCACCGACACCTCGTCCACCATCTGCCGGAGCTGTTCCTCGGTGATCTTACGGAAATCTTCTTCCCTGGGCACGATGAAGAAGCCTGCCATGTCGGCGGCCCCGGGGCTCATGGTCAGATGGTCTTCCCCCTCGGCGGAATAATGGTGCGAACGCAGGTTGGACCGGAGCACCACTGCCGTGCGGAATTCCCCGTTCTTGTACCAGGAATAGAGGTTGAAGCGGGGTTCGCTCTCCCCTTCCCTGC
>CAMOIZ010000098.1 GCA_946616385.1 uncultured Bacteroidales bacterium
TTTGGTGGTATCTGCAGCATTTTGGGGCATTTTTGCTCCAGGTCCCCCATTTTCGGAGGGGACCTGCGGCATTTCTGACGAAAAATGCGACAGGTCTCCGGAAGGAAGTTCCAGCCAGAGGATGTCCAGCTGAAGGGCCTTCTCCAAGGGGGCGGTGTAGAGGGAGATGTCGAAGGTCGGGGCAGGCGCTGCGGCGGTAGCGGAAGCCGTGTGAGCCGTGGTATTCACGGAGGATGCGGAGGTGAGGATGGTGGCGGGGATGGCGAATTCATAAACGCCGTCACGGGCATTTTCCGCCTTGATGAACTGCTCGTACGATGCCGGTCGGCTGCATGCTGCCAGCGCCAGCATCACGACGGCCGAAAAAAACGGTCGCAGAATCCTCGCAAAGTGCTCCCGGTCGGTAAATTTTTGTAGGACTGGGAGCATTTTCGGCCTTTTTTGCTCCCGGTCGGTCATTTTCTGTAGGACCGGGAGCACTCCGGCAGCCGCAGGGGATCCTGACGGCACGGAAGGAAGGCATGACGGTGCGGAAGTCTGCCCCTGAGGGACGTGCCACCCGCGGCACGGAAGCGGGGGGACCGTCGGCTTTAGCCGATGGTGGGGTGAGCGAAGCGAACTCCCGAAGGGGCAGACTCCCGCACCGGAACTATGACGCGCTATCATTTCCGACCGCCCTTCTTGCGGCGCTTCCCCTTCTTGCGAGGAGAATCGAAACGCGAAATACTGTCGTCCCCCACCGCTGTCACGAACTCCGGAGCAACCGGCTCGGGCTCCAACTTGAGCGACTCCGGCTTCACGCCATTGCGATTCATCTTGATGATCTCGCGAACATCGGCGGCATCCAGGGCATAAAGATCCGCATCGGAATGCTTGTCGTAAGAGAAATACATGACCTCCTTCAGGATGTCGGTCTTGCGCAGATAAGCAAAACCATCCTCGAACTCCAGAGGCTCCACCACACGCGGAATACGGCTCTGGGCATCCTGATACACAGCCACTTCGTAGTTCAGGCAGCACTTGAGCTTGCCGCACTGCCCGGCGAGTTTCTGCGGATTCAGCGACAGATCCTGCACACGCGCAGCCGAAGTGGAAATACTCTTGAAATTGGTAATATATCGCGCACAGCAGAGCTCACGGCCGCAGACTCCGATTCCGCCGATCAGGCCGGCCTCCTGGCGGGCGCCGATCTGCTTCATCTCGATACGGATGCGAAACTCCTCGGCAAACACCTTGATCAACTGACGGAAATCCACACGCCCGTCGGCGATGTAGTAGAAGATGGCCTTGCTGCCGTCTCCCTGGAACTCCACGTCGCCTATCTTCATCTCCAGACCCATCTCCGCAGCGATGCGGCGCGCCTGGATCATGGTATCCTGCTCGCGGGCGATCGCCTCCTGCCACTTCTCGATGTCGTTCTGCTTGGCCTTGCGGTATATCTTCTTCAATTCCACTGCAGCAGGATCCACTCCCTTGCACCCCAGCTGGCGCCCTACGATGGGCCCCTCGAGAGTGACGATTCCAAGATCGCAGCCGGTGACGGCTTCCACTATCACCATGTCGCCGAGCTTGACGTTCTGCCCGGAAGCATTGCGGTAGAAGCCCTTGCGCGTGTTCTTGAAACGGACTTCGAAGATATCCTTGAAACTCTGGTCGGGAATCCCCGCCAGGTAGTTATGGTCGCGGAGCTTGCAGCAGCCCTCGCGGTATGTGAAATGTTCCTCACCGGTGGTCACGTCCGTCACACACACGCAGCCACGGTTGCAGTCCATCCTGATTGATTCGTTATCCATCGTTCTATATATTGACGAAGAGCCTGTCGACGAGGTCGGTAAACAGGATCTTCTGATTAACATTCCTGCCTATGAGGACGGAAGCCTTGTCGAGGGCCTCCAGGGCCTTGCGAGGAAAACTCTTCTTGCATGAAGAGGCCCAGGAGCGCACCTCGGCATCGTCGCCCGCAAGCTGGTCGAGCCCCTGCTGCACAAGGAAGATGCGGCGCATCTTTTCGGCGGCAAAACGGCAGAAGGCGCGCATGCTGTCGCGGGAAGGAAGAGCGGCAAGCTGTTCCCCCGTCTCAAGCGCGGCGGCAAGATCCTTGCGGATCAGGGCGTCCATCAGCGAAGAGAGGAGCCCGCCGTCGTCGTAGCGCAGCGCAGCCGACTGCGTAGAAGCGGCCTCCACGCGGAAAAGCTGGCAGCGCGAAAGGATGGTGGGCAGCAACCTCTCGGGCGCATGCGTCACCATCAGGAAAAGGGTCTGCTGCGGGGGTTCCTCCAGGATCTTGAGGAGCTTGTTCGCAGCGGTGGAATTCATTTTTTCGGGAAGATAGATCATCACTGTGGTGTATCCTCCCTCGAGGGAATACTGGCTGAGGATGCGCAGCAGCGCGTTCGACTCCTTTACGGAGATGACGGTGTTCTTGCCTTCGAAGCCCAGCGCTTCGTACAGATCCCCTTCGGTGAAGGAAGGATTCTCCTGCACGAGGGCCCGCCACTCCTTTGCATACTGCTCCGACACCGAATCCCCGGAAGAAAGGATCAGGGGAAAGATGAAATGGATGTCGGGGTGGATCAGCTTCGCTACGCGGGGATTGTCGCCGTACAGATGCCGGAGGAACTCCAGACCGATACCGACGGCTCCGCCACCATCATCTTCGTGAAGAAGGATGGCGTGGGGCACACGGCCGGCATCGACCATTGCGTTCAGGGTTTCCAGCAAACTGCTCATTTCCTTCGGTTTGAATTATTGTTTACCAGGAAGGCCAGCACCTCCCTGCCGCGCGAGGCGGGGAAGGCTTCCAGCGCATCCAGCGCTTCGGCCTCGAATGCTTCGAGCTTGCGGCCGGCATACTCCACACCGCCGCTCTCCAGCACAAAGTTATGAATCTTCTCGCAATATTCCGGATGTTCCGGGATATCCTGTATCATTTTTCTGATTTCTTTCTCGCGGGGAGACTGCGCAAGCGCTCCCAGCAGAGGAAGGGTGATCTTCTGCTCGCGCAGATCTATCCCCACCGGCTTGCCGATCTGGTCGCCTCCGGAATAGTCGAGCACGTCGTCGCGGATCTGGAAAGCCATTCCAAGAGCGCGCCCGAAACGCCCTGCGGCATCGAGCAGTTCGTCGGATCCGTCCACGGACCGCACGCCCGTACGGCAGGCCGTCATGAACAACGAAGCCGTCTTGCAATGGATGATGCGCAGATAATCCTCAACCGTGGTATCGGCCTTGAAGGCCTTCTCCTGCTGGAGCATTTCGCCCTCGGCAAGATCGGTGAGGGTACGGGCATATTCGCTCAGGGCCCAGCCCAGATGCTTCGACGATGAAATCAGCCCTACGGCACGCGCAAGCCAGAAATCGCCCACCAGAACCGCGGGCACGGGCCCCAGTTCCGACATCACGGTAGGAATCCCGCGTCGTGTCGGAGCGTTGTCGGCCACGTCGTCGTGCAGCAGGGTGGCATTGTGGAGAATCTCCACGGAAGCGGCATTGCGGAGCACATCGTCGTTGGTCACCCCGCCGTTCGCCGCCCTGGCCATGCAGATTGTCAGCATGGGCCGCAGCATCTTGCCGGAATGTTGCAGCAGGCCTGTGTTGATGTTGTCGAGAAGCTCCACGTCGGAGTGCAGCACTTCCTGAAGCAAGGCTTTCACCTTGTTCCAGTCTTCTCCCAGATATAACACAAGTTCGCTGTTTCCCATCAGAAAATACCTGCAAGTTGTTCGGGAGTGTCGGCGAAAAACACCAGAGAGGCGTCTTCCGGAGTCAGCATCCCGTGTTCGACAAAATGATTCAGCAAAGCGCGGAGCGGCTCATAGAAGCCGTCGAGATTGAGCACTGCAATACGGCCCTTGAAACGTCCGAGTTTCGCAAGCACGAAGGTCTCGAAGAACTCGTCCATGGTTCCGATTCCTCCGGGGAGGGCCACAGCGACATCTACCCCTTTGCGCATGAGTTCCTTGCGTTCCGACATGGTTTCCGACCACTCCAGCTTCGTGAGTCCGTCATACTCCAGGCCTTTCATGAAGGAGGGAAGCACGCCGTAATCCGGAGCCCCGCACTCGCGCGCCGTATCGCATACCACACCCATCGTTCCGCGGAACGAACCGCCCGACACTATACTGTATCCTGCCAAACAAGCCGCACGGACTGCTTCCCGCGCGGCCTGATTGTATTTAGGATCTATATTATT
>CAMOIZ010000099.1 GCA_946616385.1 uncultured Bacteroidales bacterium
TGTGTGTGCGGCAATTCCTAGAGATTAGGATTCAGGCTCTTCCACTCGCTGACGGGAGGAACGATGCCAAGGGATACGATCTCGTCGCGCATCTTGCAGAGGTGATCGTAGCTCTTCTTGAGGTCGGCCATCTCTTCGGCGGTTCCCTTGGGAGCGCAGAAGTGAACGCCGGTGGCGTCGATCGTGGAAGGCATAGCCATCATCACGTTCTGGAACACTGCGTTGTTCACGTAGCAGCCTGCAGGCCAGGTGAACTTGTCGCCGCCCATTGCTGCCTCGATCATCTTGACTGCCTGATATGCAGGGCTCTGGAAGGAGCTGCGGCCGCGGAGCTTGATGATGTTGCTGCCGCCCTGTACGGTGCGGAGCTTGATGTCGGCCCATTTCTCGGCGCTGAGGCCGCATTCTGCGAGGGGCTTGCCGTCGATCTTCACCTGGGAAGCGAACACTGCCATGGCTTCACCGTGGCCGCCGTAGGTGTGTGCGCCGGTGACCTTGCACTGCTGCACGCCGAATTCCTGTGCGAGGGCTTCCTGCAGACGGGTGCTGTCGAGAGCTGCGAGGCTGGTGAGCTGCTCGGGCTTCAGACCGGAGTGGATGAGCGCGGTGAGGGCGGTGACGTCGGCGGGGTTGAAGATAACCACCACGTGCTTTACGTCGGGGCAGTACTTCTTGATATTGTCGCCGAACTCAGCTGCGATCTGGCAGTTGCCCTTGAGGAGGTCTTCGCGGGTCATGCCTTCCTTGCGGGGAGCGCCGCCGGAAGAGATGATGTACTTGGCGCCGGTGAAAGCTTCTTCCGGATTGATGGTTGCGGTGACGTTTGCTCCCTCGAAGGCGCAGTGGTCAATCTCTCCCAGAACACCCTTGAGACCGGGCTCATAGATGTCGTAGAGGCAGACGTTGGGGGTAAGACCGAGCATGAGCACGGACTGGGCCATGTTGGAGCCAATCATTCCACCTGCTCCTACGATGACCAATTTTTCGTTTGTTAAGTATTTCATGATTGAATTAAAGTATATGGTCTTAATTGGGGATACAAATTTACATATTTTTTGGATATCTAAAAATTGATTATATTTGCATGTTGTAATTATTTATGGCACTATTTCTTACAAAAGACCTCGACGACGACGCGCACTCGCGTCTCGGAGTATGGCATATTACTGAAACAGAGGCAGAACTCAAAGCACTTTCATCCATCCCTTCCGACGAACTGGAAGAAATCTCTTTTATCAAGAGCGAATCCCTGCGCAAGCAGAAACTTGCCGTACGCGCACTTCTCGATGCAATGTTCGAGGAGAAGGTGTATCTTTCCCACCACGACAACGGCAAGCCTTATATCGAAAACAACGCAACCAATATCTCCATTACCCACACCGACAAGTACGTAGCCGTGATCCTGAACGACCTCGACGACGTAGGAATCGACTGTGAGAGTCTCGACCGCGATTTCTCTGCGGTGGAGAAGAAGGCTCTATCCGAAGACGAGATAGAGGATCTGGACGACGATCACCGCAACGAGCAGCTCGCCATCTACTGGTGCGCCAAGGAAGCGGTCTACAAGAAACTCTCCCAGTACAAGGTAGACTTCGCAGAGCAGATCGAGATCGACTCCTTCCGCCCCAAAGGAGAGGGCGAACTGGAAGCCACATTCATCAACAAGGACGGTTTCGAAGAAAACTTCGACCTTGAGTACATGACTTTCGACCGCCATGTGCTCGTTTGGATCGCATAAAGACGCCGTTCCGCATAACAAACAGATTAGCAACTACTTACATAAACAGGGTTGGCCGTTTTCGACCAACCCTGTTTGCATAAACAACTGCTAACCAATCAATTCCACGGCACGCAACCTTTTCTTCATGCTGCCGCAATTTTCCGGCGCGCGGCTACTTTTTCGACCTGCCGGACTGCGACTTGGCGTCGCCCTTCGACTTGTCACCATGAGGGCGCATGCCGCCGGGCTGAGGGCCGCGGCCCTTGCCGTCTCCAAGCCTGTGTATCTGCCGGGTGCGGAAAGAATCCTCTGCGATATAAAGCTTTGCGGTCTTCACGACACCAAGCACTTTCACGAACTCGCTTTCATATTCGGCAAATACGTTACGCTGTGAGGTGCGCACCTTGTTGTATTCAGAAAGCGCCTTCTTTATCTGGGCTTCATCCTGATTTTCCTTCAAGGCAAGCTTGAGGGCCTTTTTGGCGGCGCCCATTTTATTGTAGCATTCCTTCTGTTCGGCTTGCGCCTTGTTGTATACAGGCCAGAAATTCTGGGCCTCTTCGGTAGTGAGTTCAAGTTCAGAAGTCAAGTAGGCGACGTGCTCGCTTTCAAGACGGTTCTTCATTTCCTGATGCTTCTTCTGCATTTCTTCCTTGGAAGGCTTCTCGCCCTGCCTCCCCTGGGAGCGCGAAGGCTGCTGCGCACCAAGGCTGAGTGCAATGCAAAGAGCTCCGATAGCTAATGCGATCCTTTTCATAGTTTCATTGATTTGTGATGATAAAATCTTCGATCTGCGCAAGCGTAATGTCGGAATTCACGAGATACTCTATGATCTCTTCATCGCTTGCCGAACTGCTTGAAGTCCGGTCGAGGGCCAAATTACCAATCAGCACGGCGATGGCGAAACATGCCGCAAGCGCAAGGTAAGGAGTGAATTTCTGCATACGGGACGGCCGCTCCTCCTGCGCAGGAATGGCCGAGAGCTTCGTACGCAAACTCTCGAAGTAGCCGTCGGGCACATTATATTCAATTTTCCTTTTCATACCGATTATATAGATGATAATTAGTTCCTAAAGTTTAATCGTCCTCCTGCACCGCCACCTTCACTTTCTCGGCGGCGAGATGATACGAAGCCTTGAGCGCACCCACGGAAGTGCCTGTGATAGAGGAGATTTCTTCGTAAGGAAGTTCCTCGATCCAGCGCATGCAGAAGACCGCCCGCTGCTTGGGCGGAAGGCCGGCGACGGCCTTTGCGATGCGGCGTTGCGCCTCGTCGCCGTTGAACCAGGGGTCGGAGTCTATCACCCGCTCCGCCTCCGAATCGAGACTCTGCAGGCGCAGCGCCGCACGCAGCTTCTGCCTGCGCATGAATCCGAGAGCCTCGTTGGTGGCGATACGCCAGAGCCATGTGGATACCGCGGAATCTCCCCTGAACGAAGGCAGCGCCTTCCACGCCTTCACGAAAACATCCTGGAGGATGTCGTCGGTGTCGTCGTGGGAGTTCACCATGCCGCGGATGTGCCAGTACAACTGTTCGCTGTACTGCTCCACAATGTCTCTGAACTCTTGCTCCAACATATATAGTTTAGACGCCGCCGTCGCCAAAAAGATTAAAAATGTGCCCGGTGTCCCGTAAAAGCGGAGACCGGGCACGTTTTTGCGCTAAAGGAATTATTTGCGGGAAATCGCCTTCTTGGCAGCCGCAGCAATGTGAGCGGCATCAAGGCCGTAGGCAGCCATCAGCTCGGCGGGCGTTCCGCTCTGGCCGAAACGGTCGCCTCCGTTGATAAACTCTACGGGAGCGGGTTTTCCGGCAGCCAGCACCGAAGCCACGGCCTCGCTGAGTCCGCCGAAAGCATTGTGCTCCTCTGCAACCACGGCGGCGCCGGTCTTTCCTACCGACTCGAGTATCGCGGCGGCATCCAGAGGCTTCACGGTAGCCACATTCAGCACCTCGGCGCTGATCCCCTCAGCCTCGAGGGCCTCGGCAGCCTGGAGCGCTTCCCATACGAGGTGCCCTGTAGCCACGAGGGTGACGTCGGTACCGGGATTCAGGTTGTAGACCTTTCCTATCTCGAAAGGTTCGTCGGGGTTGGTGAAATTCGGAACCGAAGGACGTCCGAAACGGAGATAGACGGGGCCCACGAAACGGGCGGCGGCAACGGTGGCCTGCACGGTCTGGTTGTAGTCGCAAGGCACGAGCACGGTCATGCCGGGGAGGGCGCGCATGAGGGCGAGATCCTCCATGGTCTGATGCGTAGCGCCGTCTTCACCGAGGGTGATTCCCGCATGCGAAGATGCGAGCTTGACGTTGGTGTTGCCGTACGACACTTCCTGACGGATCTGGTCGTACACGCGGCCGGTGATGAATTCTGCGAACGAGCCGCAGAAGG
>CAMOIZ010000100.1 GCA_946616385.1 uncultured Bacteroidales bacterium
GCTCTATTCTATCCCCTCGGGGTTTTAATATTCATCGAGTTTCCGGCAGAAGTCTGCAACTTTCCGGAAGTCCTCGACAAAAGTTCGATATTCTTCAAGGATACCGCACAAAGAGACATCTTCGAAAGAGGATGTCTCTTTTTACTACGTGCGCAAAGGGGGACCTGGAGCGAAATCCTCGGATAATGCCGCAGGTCCCCCTGTAAATCCATGGACCTGCGGCAAAAGGCGGCAAAAATGCGACAGGTCAGCGGACAGAATTGCCTGATTTCGTCCCGCCGGTGTCGACTCGTTACGGACGCTGTGGAATCTTCTGGAGGATGTATCCTCGCTCTACTGCAAAGAGAAAGAGTAGTCGGCGATGCGGGCGACGGCTTCGCGGTGCGACACGAAGATGATAGTCTTCTTTCCGGAATACGCCTTCGAGAGATTGTCGAGAAGGCGTTTTTCCGTATCCGCATCCAAGGCCGAACTGGCCTCGTCGAGGACGAGGATTCCTCCGGGATGCAGCAGGGCGCGCGCGATCGCTATCCTCTGGCTCTGCCCTTCCGAAAGACCTGCTCCGATTTCTCCGCAGCGGGTGTCCAGGCCTTCGGGAAGATCCTGAACGAATCCGGCTTCTGCGGTCCGGAGGGCTTCCAGAAGCATTTCTTCGCTTGCGGAGGGGTTAGCCATCAGCAGATTTTCGCGGATAGTGCCGGCAAGCAGGGTATTCCCCTGAGGAACGTACTGGAAATGATGCCGCGTGCCGGCGGAAGGGGCGGCCTCCGCGTTGCCGTCGTAGAGGACTATCCTTCCGGAGTCTGGCCGGAGAAGGCCCATGGCCAGACGCAGTATGGTGCTCTTGCCTATGCCGGTCGGCCCTGCAAGAGCCATGAGAGTACCCGGCTTGCAATCGAAGCTCACCCCGGAGAGCACCTTGGCGCCGTCGGGCCCGTACGAGAAAGACACGTCCTCGAAACGGACACCGGGCATGGCCGAAAGGCTGTCTTCGGCTACGGAATCCTCCTGTTCCAGGGAATACAGCTCCCAGAGACGGTCGACTGACGTGAGCGCATGGATGAAGGCAGGCACCGAGGAACCCATGTCGGCGATGGGGCGCTGCACCTGCGAAACCAACTGCAGGAATGCGGTCATCATACCATAAGTAACGGCCCCTGAACGGATTCCGAATATACCCCAAAGGAAGGCGGCAGCGTATCCTCCGGTGAATCCCAGCCCCATGAAAGTGCGCGAAACGGCACTGTAGTTCATGCGTTCGAGGGTGATTTTCAACTGCTGCGCCTGGAGGTCGTCGAGCCCCTCCATCACCTTGGACGGCCCGAAGATCATCAGCGCAAGCACCCTGAAACTCAGATGCTCCTGAATATGCTGCTGGAGGCGGCTGTCGTTGCTGCGCAGCTGGGCGGTCAGGGCCCTCACCTTGCGGAAGAAGAGCCGGGCGCCAAGCAAGGCGACTACGGTGAGGGTGACGAGCACCCACCACAGGTCGGGGGCCATCACCACAAGAAAGATGGAAGCCGCCACCATCTGCACTGCTGAAACCAGGAAGCCCGGGATGCGGGTGCAGAAGAGTTCGGTCACCACGCGGATATCTTCCTCGAGACGGTTGACCGCATCGGCGCTGTGGAAGCGTTCCTTTCCGCTCCAGCGGCTGCCGAGCACACGCTCGAAAATGCTGTGACGCAGCTCGTTGCGCGTCCGGGCACTGTTGTATTGGTCCCACCATGCGGAGCCCACGCGGCATGCTATCTGCACGAGCATGGTCCCGAGCATGAGGGCTACGCCCAGATAAATGTTCATCTCCCGCTCCCCGGTCACGATGTCTACGAGAGCCTTGCTGCTCCACACGAACATCAGCGACGCAGCCACCTGCAGAAGGCCGATGAAAAAATTCACCAGCATCCTCGGCGCTGACGGGCGCGCCAAATGTATGAGAGGTTTCAGATTCACTCTTCTATAAGACCTGCATCCTTCCAAGAATCGATGAGTTTTGCCGAATCCCGTGCGGCCACCTCCTCTTCTACTTCATACTGCTCGAGCAGCAGGCCGGTGAGTGTCCCTGCATCGAACTCCTTACCCTCAACCTGCTTCCACAGCCACGCCGCACTCTCGTTCAGCGATATAATCTTGTTGAAATTCACGCGTTCCAGGCCTTCGCCCGTCACGATGTGCTCGCCGAGGAGTTCCCTCAGCACGAATCCTGTCTTGATTTTCATATCCTTCTGTAAATTGCCAATAAATAACGTCTTACGGGCCTGAGGGCCTTCCAGAAACGGCCCTTGCCCGGGGTGCGTGCCTTTCCGGACGGACGCACTATCTGCACCACCGTGCCGAGTACGTCGGCCGCAGTGCAGGATTCCGTGCCACGCACGTTTCCGTCCCCCATCATGGTGATCTTCTCCCCTTCCACCCTTATCACCCGGTGCAGTATGTAACGGGATCCCACCCGCGCCAGCACAATGTCCCCCTCCTCAACGGAATCCTTCCGGACCAGCACCACGCTGTCGACATCCCCGCGGATGAACGGGAGCATGCTGCTGCCCTTCGGGCGGAATTCCACCTCGCGTCCCTCCCTCAGCATCTCATCCACCTCCGGGAAGAGTATCTCGTTGGATATGACCTTGCTAACCATGCACTTCGTTGTAACAGGTTTCAGCCGCTCCCCTGTCGGGCAGGCAGTCAAGCACGTAGCAGGGCACTTTCCCCACTATGGTGGAGATGGTGGCATGCAGGCCGTCCGCGATGGTTTTCACCGGACGGAATGCGCTGCAGGACGAGTAAAGACTGGCGTAGGACTCCAGCACTGAGAGACGGGTTATCTTGTTTTCGGGGGCCCTGCGGATGCGCACGAAGGCTCCCGCCGGCACGTCCATTTTCTTGTAGCATGGCGTTTTGCCGCTCCACGGCGATCCGTACACGCGCACGCTTCCGTCGGGCAGCAGCCTCACTATGGGATTGTCGTCGTTCAGCAGTTCGCTCCCGGGGATGTATTTCAGCCACTGCTGGCTGTGGGTGCTCTTGCCAGTGCCGCTCGGAGCGAGGAACAGGTAGCCCTTGCCGTCGTTCATGATGGTGGATGCATGCACTTCCAGAGTGCCGAGAGGGGCGGTGCTCATTGCAAACAGAAGCATCATCGAATTGTTCACCGCGAATGCGGGAGAGCTGAGGATCTGGAACTCGGCTTCCGAAAAATCGTCCTTCGCCACCATACGGGCAGCCGTAGGAAGATCCGGCAGCGGAGCCATCTCCATGAACCATCCGTCCCCGAGCCGGCCTATGCTGATGCGCGGGAAGCCTGGTTCACGGTTTTCCAGAAGGATTTCGTCCGGAGTTTCCGGCACGGCGCCGACCTGTGTGAGCGTGAATACCGGAGTCACTTTTCCGGCGACGAACGGGGCAAGGTTTCCGAGTTGCTCCATCAGGGAAGCGCCCTGCAGGTTCAGCACTACACCGTGCCCGGCGATATCGAATGAAACGCTATGCATAACCTGCAAATATACGAAGAAATATGATTATCTTTGCAGCCATAACACTATATACCAATATGAAGAAGATTCTCTCTACGATTACCGTCATTCTGGCTTCCGGAATGATGCTCTGCGCACAGGAAGAGAAAGAAATGAAGACCGGATGGAGCTTCGGTGTGCTTCCCTGCGCCACTTATTCGACAGACAACGGTCTCCAGTACGGAGCCTTCGGCGACGTTTATTACTATGGAGACGGCAGCACTTATCCCGATCCGCTTCACAAGATCAGCTGGGAGGCTTCCCATTTCACGAAGGGCCGCACCCGCCTGTATCTGGCCTACGATTCAAAGTATCTCGTGCCCGGCATGCGCTTCAATGCATCCGTGACATACGTCGACGACCCCATGTACAACTTCTGGGGCTTCAACGGCACTCCCGCCCTGCAGAACTACGACCTCTGGTCCAACAAGGACAGTTTCCTGCATACCGGCCTTGACGGCGGGCAGCACGGCGTCAACTACTATGGCATGAGCCGCAAGATGTTCCGCGCACTTGCAAACGTGCAGGGCCGCATCACCGACAATCTCAACTGGGCCGCCGGCCTGAACTTCTGGAACTGGCAGA
>CAMOIZ010000101.1 GCA_946616385.1 uncultured Bacteroidales bacterium
GGCCCTATCAGTCCGGAAGGAAGAAGGGGAGTGTTGCGACGGAGTACGAAACGCTGCGCATTGCGATTGTCCTTGAGAGTCTGCATGTAGTTGCTCATCAGGGTGGTGACCTTTACCTCTATGAGGTTGTCACCCTTGACGAGCAGACCGCTGACATCGAGCACGCTGTTCCCGTACCAGTGGATTCCGGCCGGCTTGCCGTTGACCGTGACTTCCGCTATGTAGCCGACTTTGCCGAGATTGAGATATCTGGGAAGCTCTCCTGCCACATTGACCGTGGTTGTGTAGGTGGCGGTTCCCATGAAGTTCTTGTAGGCTTCGATGTCCTTCAGGTCCTTCAGATCTGCCATGGTGGTGTCGGGAACGTCTTTGACCTCGGGATTCTCGAGAACCACTTTCCAGTTCTTTAGCTCAACGCCATCCGTGCGGACAGGCAGAGGCTTGTATTCGGGGGCGTTCCCGGAGAGCCTGTTGAACATGAACACGAAACTCTCCGAGGGGCCGAATTCGAAATGAATCTTGCCGTCGGCAGGAATCTTCAGCGAATGGCGCTTGCCTGTGGCAGGGTCGTAGATCCAAGCCTTGCGTCCTTTGGTGACCGATGCCGGGAAGGTGATGTCGGTGGCGCGGCTTTCGCTCATGTGGGCGTTCACGAACAGGAAGAAATTGCTGCCGTCATCCATCACGAAACGGTCCTGCAGCAGGAAACGGTCGGGATTGCTGATGGTTATGGTGTGGGGCAGGTCGTACTTCTGCATCACATCCGTGTACCATTCCAGGTAGTGGTCGCCTTCCGCAGCGGGCAGGATGGTGAAATTGCCGGAAGCTTCCAACTCGGAAACGATCTCCGCAATCTGGGCGTCGCGCCTCTCGAAATCGCTGAATCCTACCGACTTGGATGGCGCGTTCCCTATGCAGAATACCCGGCCTCCGCCGAGGACGAACTCGCGTATCTTCTGCATTGCCTCCAGAGTGGTGCCTTTCACCGAAACCAGGAACAGCACACTGTATTTCTTCGGGCCGTAGCAAAGTTTCCCGCCGTCGACTGTGGCATCTTTCAGGATGCGCTCGGATACGTAATCCGCACCGCCTCCGTTCTTGTGTATGGCCTCCCATACGAGGGATGTGTACGGGACATTCAGTTTTACGGGGAAAGGTTCGGTCTGGACTCCCATCTCCGTCCACATGTCATAGTTGGCAGGGAGGATGGCGATGTCGGTATACATGTCGGCATTGCGCACCAGTGCGCCTAACCTGGCCCTGTAGTCGTTCAGCAATTTCCAATAGGGCCACCATGTGTTCTTCTCGTTATAGTAGCTTCCATACTGGACCCAGCCGGGGAAAGGAGCTTCCTTGGGGGAGTAGTTGAAGCCATGCCATACGGAATGTGTAATGCCGGAGATGCAACTCATGTCGGAGCCGACTTTCAGCAGTTCCAGCGGTGTGGAGAATACCTTGTAGGTATTTGTCATCTCCTCGCAGCTCACGAGGCGTTTTCCGGTAAGATGTGCTGCGGAGGAGACATACTTGTCTATCATCGTATAAGCTCTGCCGCGGCGGTAGTCCTCGTCGCCCATCTCCTCGCCTATGCGGTGACGCAGCCAGTTGGTGGTCCAGGACTCTCCTTCAGGAATGTCCAGGCCCATCGAGGTCTCTTCAATGAAGAATCCGCGGCCGTATCCCTGCGCGCGGGATTTGACCCCTTTTTCGCGGGCCCACTGCTCGTATACCTTGAAGAAACGTTCGTCCAGGAGTTCAGCCTTGGTGAGTTCGAAATCGAAGCGCACGCGGTTGACCTGCTCCTGGAACTTTTCTCCCTTCTTGCAACCGTAGTTGAAGTCGAGCACGTCGCCAAGACGCCCGACCTTGAACATGGTGAAAGGCAGCCATGGCATGACATCATACCCTCTGCGAGCTTTGAACTGCTCGGCGAAGTCGCCAGTCCAGTTGGTGCCTTCGAGCTCCATGCTGTCTACGAAGAATGCGCGCAGATGCTGCGAGAGGGGGCCAAGTCTGGACTCGATCCTGTCGGACATGCGGTCGAGGTACTTGCGCACGGCTTCGGCATTCATGTGGTCGAGGATGGAGCCTGCCGCTCCGGGTGCCCCGTTGATGACGCTGGCGAAGGAATCGTACTTCACCATATAGTATACCTGCCAGTTGCCGGCGGGGATCTTCATCTTGAGGATGTCATCCTGGAAGCGGTCTGTCACGTCGATCGCTTCGCCGAGGTCGTTGATGGGATCGGGAACCAGCAGGGCTTTCAGCAGCTCGGGGGTACGCCGGGGATTGGTGATCGATACGCCCGGGTCCAACTCCTTGAAAACGTGGAATTTGGATTTTTCGTAGAGCGTTCCTCCCGTGGCCTTGTCACAGAGAGTCAGAATTACGGAAGCCCTTTCTTCGCGAGGAAGGTTCTCCGCTCCGAAAGGCCAGCCGGAACCCACGATGAGATCGCATGTCATTCCGAGCTTTTTCGCTTCGTCAAAAGCGACACCGAGCATGTCGATCCATTCGTCGCTCAGCCATATCAGGGTTTTCTTGCCGATCGCGTCTTCCTGCCTGCCGGGGAAGGATATAGGATTGATTTCCACGCCGGCGATCCCGGCTTCCTTCAGCAGATTGAGTTCCCTGCGGATTTCAGCTTCGTCTACGCGGTCGCCGTTCCACCACCAGCGTACGTAGGGCCTGTAGGCGTCGGACGGGTTCTGGAAGGCTTGCCAGACGGATTTCGAGCTTGTTGCAAATAGCGGCAGTGCCATAAGGACTGCCGCCATGATAGTCATTATTTTTCTCATTTGTCGACGTGCTTGACCGGTGCGGGTTTGTCGGAGAAGATGTTGATGTTGTCGATGACCATGTTGATGTCATCGGTCTTGTTGGTCCATTTCAGGGCCACTTTGTGTTCACCGAGAGGCAGGTCCCAGATTCCGCATACTTCGCGGGTCTGACCGTTACCGGAGGTGGGGAGATTTACCGTGGTGTAGAGTTTGCCATCTACCCAGACTTCCACGTTCGCTTCGTAATCGCTTACGTTGTAAGGCTTAGGAAGGATGAAGTGATAAGAAAGGACAGCACCTTTGCCTTCGAATTTGTATTCTCCCATCTTGAAAGGAGTCTGCTTGATTTCCTTCTTGGCGATGGGCCAGTGGCCTGCAAAGCTCTGTTCGAAACGCACGGCCTGGGGCTTCTGGGTTTTGATCTTCACAGTTGCGCCTTCGGTGCTGCCGCCGTTCTTCTCGATTACCTGGAGAGCCTGCTTGAAGCTCATCTTGCAGGCGCGGTTGAGTGAGATGTCGGTATATGCGAAGTCCCTGTCCTCCACCTCGTAAATGGGGAGTTTCCAGTACTCGGGAATCTTGTTGAATCCGAGGATGGTGCCGAGGATTCCTCCGGCGGATGCAGGGTTGCAGTCGGAATCGTAGCCGCAGCGGGTGGAGATGTCGATGGTGCGGTAGAAGTTTCCGTTACCGTAGAGGAGTCCGATGATGATGTAGGCGCTGTTGATTACGGCGTCGATGTTGAATGCGGAGTTGAATCCGCTGGGGCAGCCGATGTCGAATCCGTATTTCTCGTTGGCGAGAGCCCAGGTGATA
The DNA here is from genome assembly GCA_946616385.1 of uncultured Bacteroidales bacterium. GTDB lineage: Bacteria > Bacteroidota > Bacteroidia > Bacteroidales > UBA932 > Cryptobacteroides. The sequence continues at coordinate 3,597 of CAMOIZ010000101.1, forward strand.
TGCCAGTTGTCGGGATACTTCTCCCACCATTTGATGACGTCGGCCATGCATTTGTAGTAGCGGCTCTGCGAAGGGATGGTCTTGAGAGCTTCCTTCACGATGAAGGGGATGTCGTCGGTGACGAATGCAAGGGCGTACATGGCTGCGACGTAGACTCCGCCGTACCAACCGTCACCATAGTTCATGATATGACCGATCTCATCGGTGTAGCTTGTCGCGGCATTGATCATGCCCGGAGCCATGATGCCGGCATAGTCAGCCTCGATCTGGAAGTCGATGTCGTCGGCGTGGGCGTTATAGCGCCAGTCTCCGGATGCCGGGGGCATGATGTCGTGCAGAATGTTGTAGCGGGCCTGAAGGTTGGCATGCCAGAGTGGATATCCCGCATTCGCGAATGCCTTTGCAAAGGATTCTACCGTGGCGTCGAGACCTTCCTTGTCGAAAACCTCCACGAAGGTCAGGTCCATATAGACATCGTCGTATA
>CAMOIZ010000102.1 GCA_946616385.1 uncultured Bacteroidales bacterium
TCCTGGTCGGGGCCGATGCAGCGCCAGAGTTCAAGCATGAATGCCTGGCAGAAACGCATGATTTCGGCGTCGCTCTTGCCTACGGGATCAAAATCGGATCCGCCCTTCGCTCCACCCATAGGGAGGGTTGTGAGGGCATTCTTGAAAGTCTGCTCGAAACCGAGGAACTTGAGCATGGAAGGAGTGACAGCCTTGTGGAAGCGGAGGCCTCCCTTGTAGGGACCGATTGCGCTGTTGAACTGCACACGGTAACCGAGGTTCGTCTGCACTTCGCCCTTGTCGTCGACCCAGGTGACACGGAAAGTGAAGATACGGTCGGGTTCGACCATCCTCTCCACGATCTTCGCCTTCTCGAATTCGGGATGCTGGTTGTAAACTTCTTCAATACTTTCGAGCACTTCCTGAACAGCCTGGAGGTACTCGCTTTCTCCAGGATGTTTCGCCTGGAGCATCGCCATAATTTCTGACGTTTTCATTTTGTTATTAATTATTTGTGTTATTTCACTTCCCACGTGGACCCGCTGTGAAGCAGATCGTCCACGCAGTGGATTTTCGATTTTAACATGACTTCCTTCACCTGATCGCGCACGCCGTCGTCGTAGGTAACGTCCTTGACGTCACGGATAACGCCGAGGGCGACGGGGAAATCGGGATACTTCATATTCGCAAGCATCATGTGGATGCCGGCGTTCTCGCAGTGAGCGTCGTGCACCAGGATATCATCCTCGGTGTACCCGTCCTCTCCGATGGTGACGACCTTGAGTCCCAGTCCGTCGAGCACGAGGCCTTTGTCGCGGTTCTTGCCGAAGATCATCTTCTCGCCGTGGCGGAGCACGATGGTGCGGTCGGCGCGGGTAGCGGCATCGGATATGTCGCGGTGAGCTCCATCATTGAAAATCACGCAGTTGGTGAGCATTTCCATGACGGATGCCCCGTCGTGCAGGGCGGCTGCGGTCATGATCTCTTCGTTGAGTTTCAGCTCTACGTCCAGACTGCGGGCGAAGAAAGTTCCCTTTGCGCCTAGAACGAGACTTCCTGGATTGAAAGGATGCTCCACAGTGCCGTAGGGCGACGTCTTGGTGATGGCGCCGAACTTTGAAGTAGGAGAATACTGACCCTTGGTGAGTCCGTAGATCTGGTTGTTGAAGAGAATGATGTTGATGTCGATATTGCGCCTGATGGCGTGGATGAAATGGTTTCCGCCGATTGCAAGGGCGTCACCATCACCGCAGGCCTGCCAAACGGTCAGCCAGGGATTCGCCACCTTTATTCCGGTGGAGATTGCGGTCGCACGGCCGTGGATGCTGTGGAATCCGTAAGTATCCATATAGTAAGGCAGACGCGAGGAGCATCCGATACCGGACACTACCACATAGCGTTCCTTCTCGTAACCCAGTGCCTGACTCACCTTGGGAAGCGCCCTCTGAAGGGCTGCCAGCACGGCGTGGTCGCCGCAACCGGGGCACCAGCGGACCTCCTGGTCCGATTTGAAATCCTTGAAAGAAAGAGTTGCCATACTACAGAGCCTCCTTTATAGCTGCCACGAGCTCGTTAACCAGGAACGGCTGTCCCTGTATCTTGTTGAACTTAAGAATCTTTGTGTCCGGGAAGAGCCCGAGCAGATAATTAGCGAAATGTCCGCTGTTGAGCTCGCATACCAGCACTTTGTCGAAGCCGGAGAGCACCTTGGCGGTGTTGCGGGGCACAGGGTAGATATAGTCGAAATGGACGCGGCTAAGCTCGATGCCCTCTGCACGCAATTCGTTAACGGCAGAGAGGATATGTCCGTAAGTTCCTCCCCAACCGACGACCAGCAACTTGCCCTTTGCAGGGCCGTCCACTGCCAGTTCGGGAATGAAATCGGCAATCTTCTGCACCTTGGCCTCGCGTTCGGCCACCATCATGGCATGAGTGGCGGGATCCGAAGCGAGAACGCCGTTATGATTCTTCTCGAGTCCGCCTACACGGTGTTCGAAGCCCTTCTGTCCGGGGATGGCCCACTTGCGCACCAGAGTCTCGGGATCTCTCTCGAAAGGCTTGAATTTCCCGTCCTCTGGAATGCTGGTGGCGAAGGGTGGCTTGATTGCGGGATAGTCCTTCATCGAAGGAATCAGCCATGGCTCGCTGCCGTTACCGAGGAAGCCCTCGGAAAGAAGTATGACGGGAGTCATGTGCTCGACGGCTATCTTGGCGGCATTGAACGCTGCATCGAAGCAGTTTGAAGGAGAATGTGCGGCCATCACGGGGATGGGGCATTCGCCGTTGCGCCCGTAAAGCGCCTGGTCGAGGTCGGTCTGCTCGGTCTTGGTAGGGATACCGGTGGAAGGGCCGGCACGCTGCACGTCGACCACCACGAGGGGAAGTTCGGCCATCACTGCAAGTCCGAGGGCTTCGCTCTTGAGAGAAAGGCCCGGGCCGGAAGTAGTGGTGACTGCAAGGTCTCCGGCGTAGGAAGCACCGATGGCGGTGCATATTCCGGCGATCTCGTCTTCCGCCTGCAAAGTCTTGGCTCCCAAGCTCTTGTGTATGGCGAGTTCCTCGAGGATATTGGTTGCGGGGGTGATAGGATAGGATCCGCAGAACAGAGGCAGTCCGCTCTTCTCGGAAGCTGCAAGGAGTCCCCATGCGGTAGCCTGGTTACCGGTAATGTTGCGGTATGTTCCCTTCTTTGGGTGCGCAGGTTCGATATGATAGGTGTTGGCTATCATCTGCATGTTGGACGCATAGTTGAAACCGTCCTTCAGCACCTTCTTGTTGGGTTCGATGACCTCGGGGTGTTTCTTCGCAAACTTCTTCTCCAGATAGGTGAAGATGTAGTCCAGAGGACGGTCGTAGATGAAACATGCCATTCCGAGAGTGAACATGTTCTTGCACTTGCGTATGGCCTTGGTGTCCATGCCGCTGTCCTTCAGGCTGAGTTCGGTGAGCTCCGTGATCGGAGCCACGATAAGGGTCCTGTCCTCGACGCCGAGTTCCTCGAAGGGGTTGTCGGTCTTGAAACCGGCTTTCTTCATGCCGGCCTCGTCGAAGGCATTGGAATCCACGAGGATCATTGCAGTGCGTTTGCACCATTTGGCGTTTGCATAAAGAGCTGCAGGGTTCATTGCCACCAGAAGGTCGCAGAAATCACCCGGAGTATTTACATCGACACTGCCGATGTGCACCTGGAAACCGGACACGCCGGACACGGTGCCCTGAGGCGCACGTATCTCGGCGGGATAGTCGGGGAAGGTGGAAAGCTGGTTGCCGTAGATTGCCGACATATCTGCAAAAAGAGACCCGGTGAGCTGCATGCCGTCACCGGAATCTCCTGCAAATCTTATCACAACATCTTTGGCATCGATTACCTTATGTTGCATTATAGATCTATGTAATAATTGGTTATAGTTTTAATACCTCTGTAGGAAATGCTATTTGGCAGCGGCTTCGGCTGCCTGGGCCTGAAGTTCAGCCTGGAGCGACTCGAGAGTCCTCTCTGCAGGGATTCCAAGGGCCTTGCGGCACTCGGGAGTGATGTCAGTGCTCTGTGCCTCGTCGATGTAGAGGATGGCGCTGCGGTCGAACACATAGATGTATCCGCCGGCCTTTGCAATCTCCTGCATCTTTTCCTGGGCCTTCTTGTAGATAGGTTCCATCAGCTTCTGCTGCTGCTCCTGAAGCTCCTGTTCAACGTTCTGGCTGAACTCCTGGATGCGCTGCTGGATGTTGGTCAGCTCATCTTCCTTGGTCTTGCGGGTGGCAGGAGTGTAGTTGTTGACATTCTGCTGATACTTGCTGTACTTGTCCTGGAACTCGTTCATCATTTCCTGATAGGATTCCTGGGCATTCTTCTGAGACTCCTGAATGACTGCACGAGCCTGGTCGGACTCCGGCATAAGCTGCACAAGTTCCTGGAAATTCACGTGAGCGAACTTCTGAGCTGAAGCTGCAACACCAATGAGCGATACCGCTGCAATCAAAAGAATTTTTTTCATATCAAATCTAATTAAAATTGTTGTCCTATAATAAAGTGGAACTGGCTTCCGCCCTTTCGTCCG
>CAMOIZ010000103.1 GCA_946616385.1 uncultured Bacteroidales bacterium
GTCACCTCGCCGGGATTCTCCTCGAGCGAGCATCCCAACACTATTTCACCTTCGGAGGTGTGCTTGCAGGAATTGGTGAGGAGATTGATGAGTATCTGCTGCACGCGGCGGGGATCGGTGGTGAAAGTGAACGGCCCTTCGAAGGCGGGCTCGTAGCGCATGGTCACGCCCGGCTGCAGGCGGTGCTCGGCGCTGCTTATGGCCGCCTGGCACATGAAGCCGCACTCCCCTTCCTCGAAGCTTATCTTGTAGTTGCCGGAATCCATCGCCGAAGTGTTCAGGATGTCGTCCAGCAGCATGGTCAGCATCTTGGTATTGTTGACGATATGCCCTGCGAACTCGTCCTTCTCTTCCTCGGAGAAGCTGCCGTCCGGCAGGCTGAGCAGCTGGCTGAAGCCCACGATAGCATTGAGCGGGGTGCGCACCTCATGGCTCATGTTCTGCACGAAGCGCGTCTTGGCGGCATTCGCCAGCATCACCTGTTCGTTGGCTTCGCGAAGCCTGCGGTTGTTCTTGCGCAGGGTCAGGATATGAATCACGAGGAAGGTCAGCACAGCCAGCAGAATGCCGATGACGAGTATCATCACCAGACGCAGGATGCGCAGGTTTTCCTCGGTCTTCTCCTTGAGTTCGGCGGAAAGGATGTCGTTGCCCAGGCGCGCGTCCATCTCGGTGATCTTCGACTGGTTGAGAGCGGCGATCTGGGTCTCGAACTTGCGCACCAGCAGACGTTCCAGCTCGAAAGCCTGGTCTTTATAGCCCCAGACCTCTGCCACGTTGGCGATGTACTTCACCTCCCTCACACGGGAAAAGGCGAGGTCGTTCACCTTGTGATAGTCGAAACGCCCCTCGATGATCGAATCCAGGGTCTCGAACAATTTGGCCGCGGTGGGACTGATAGTGGTGAGCGCACGGTCGCGCAGGCAGTAGTCGCGGTGACGGATATAGTCGCCTACGCGCTTTTCGTAGGCCGATATCTTGGCAAGGTGGTACTCGCAGCGGAGCGTATCCAGATGCACCTGCGAAGCCTTGACCGCCTTGTCGATATTCACCTTGACGGAGTCGGCCCCGATCACATAGGTGTCGGAAAGGTCGCAGTACAGACGCGCCACACTCTGCTTGCGGACAATGGGATCCTTGGTTTTCCGGTAGAAATCCAGCGCCTGGAGAATAAATTGTTTTGCGGTGATGTAGTCGCTCTGCGATATGTAGAGCGCTATCATGTAGCGGATACTCTGCCATTCGCCGTAGGGTTCTCCCCTCTTGACGGCGGTGTGCTGCATTTCCTGCAGGAGTTCCATGGTGCGCAAAGGCTTGAGGTGGTTGTAGAAGTAATTCTGGACCAGCTCATACGAATAGTAGTAATACTGGGGATAACCGAATTTGTCGGCGATATCCTTCAGGTCCTCCTGCATCTGCAGGACCTGTTCGTCCTGCTCCTGGGTCGAAAGCACCTGGGTGGGGATGATCTTGCAGGCATGCTTGAGCCGTTCCACATAGTATAGCGTCTGCGCCTTGGTATCCTCGTGGGTGATAGCGCTGTGCAGAAGCGCGCTGTTCGCCTCATCGAAACCTTCCTTGCCGGCAAGGAGCTCTGCCTCACGGAAATACTTGTAGCATTCGTCATTCAGATTGTATGCATTGTTCTGCCCGGAGGCTTGGAACAAGGCGAGCGACAAAGCAAATAATGAAGCTATTAGTTTACGCATAATTTTCAAAGATAAACAAAAATCCGTATCTTGCAATCAGATTTGTCCGCATAATGAAAAAACTTATCTGTCTTCTGGCGTTGTTCGTTTACGTCGCCGCCGATGCTATGGAAGCACTTCCACCGCAAAAAAGAGTGCTCGTAATCTGTTCACAGGAAGAATCTTCCGACTGGGCCCAGGACATGCTCGGCCCCATCTATTCCCTGGAACGCGAAAGGACCGACATCGATTTCAAGTTTTCGTTCATGCGCACTTCTTCCATCACCGGCACAGAAGAATTCCGCGAACGCAAGACTCAGATATTCAATGAGTTCAACGGCCGTCCGGACCTGACCGTACTGATAGGCAGCGGCGGCTACAGGCTCGCCCTGGACATACAGGAACGCTGGCCGGGCTCCCCCATCATCCTTGCCGGAGAGAACGACTACTACTGCTCCGAAGATTATACGGCTTCGGGCGTGGCCGACCATTCCGCCGTGCGCACCCCCGTCCTCAGCCTGCTCGACAAGAACATCAATCTCACCCTCATGCACACCCCCGCAATGGTAGAAGAGACACTGGACCTCATGATCACGATGCTTCCGGACATGAAGAAACTCATCCTGGTGGCAGACCGCAACTACCAGTGCAGAGAGCGTCAGGTGAGGCTCGAAAAATATCTCTCCACCAAACCGCGTCACTTCGAATACGAGGTCGTATATCCGGCGAACTACACTTCCGACGAGTTCCTGAAACTCTTCCAGAACGAAGATCCCGCCACTACCGGTGCCCTGATAGGTTCGTGGGTGGTGCACAGGGATTTCATGAGCACGGCTACCACGCATCAGAACATCACCCAGTTCATAGAATCGATACTGCCGGTGTTCACCCTGTTCTGGTGCAATCTGGAAAAGAACAGGCTGGTGGCCGGATTCGATACCTACGATCATGAGATAGCCCACAAGGCTCTCACTTCGCGTATACTGTCCGTCCTGGACGAAGGCGTGCAGCCCCGCGACATCCCCTTCCTGCGCTTCTCGTCGGATCTGCCCACAATCAACTGGAACGCGGTGGAGAGCTTCGACCTCGACCCTTCGCTCATTCCTTCCAATGCCCTCGTGCCGGGCAAGCCGGAGAGCATGTGGGTGACCTACGGACGGAGAATCACCATGATCGCCGGAGGAGTGCTGCTGCTGGTACTGCTGCTCACCACCATCGTCCTGCGCCAGGCGCTGCGCATCCAGCGGAAAGCGAAGGACGCAGCCGAGCAGGCCAGCGCCATGAAAACCCTCTTCGTGCAGAACATGAGCCACGAGATACGCACTCCGATGAACGCCATCATCGGCTTCGCGCAGCTGCTGGGACTTCCGGACGGCTACAACACCGAAGAGGAAAAGGCGGAGTACCTCTCGTACGTGATGAACAATTCTCACCTGCTGACCATGCTCATAGGCGACATCCTGAGCCTCTCCGACATGGAAAACGGGAACTATGTGCTGAACATCGAGCCATGCAACCTCAACGAGATCTGCCGCATGGCCATGAAGAGCATAGACCACAGGGCACAACCCGGAGTGGAAATGCGCTTTGATACTTCCCTGCCGGAAGACCTCCGCATAGAAAGCGACGGAATGAGGGTGCAGCAAATACTCATCAACTACCTCACTAACGCCTGCAAGCACACCTCCGAGGGATCCATAGTGCTCAAGGCCTGGCACGAGGATGGGGATATTTCCTTCAGCGTCACCGACACGGGCACCGGGGTGCCTGCCGAAAAGGCGGAAAAGATTTTCGAGCGCTTCGTGAAGCTGAACGACTTCGTGCAGGGCACCGGGCTGGGGCTGAGCATCTGCCGCACTCTGGCCGAGAAACTTGGCGGCCGCGTCTGGCTGGATACGTCCTACACGGGCGGCGCAAGGTTTATGTTTACAATTCCTTACAAGGAGGCTTGATAATTCGAAAAATATACCTATCTTTGCAATCCTTTCGAGGGTTTAGCTCAGTTGGTTTAGAGCGCTTGCTTGACAGGCAAGAGGTCACTGGTTCAAATCCAGTAATCCTCACACTCAGCCGGAGTTCCGTATGGAGCTCCGGTTTTTTGTGGTTGAGGGGGCGGTGCCCTGCGGCTTCCGGGGCGGGGGGTTTCGTGCTCTGCGGCTCCCGGGGTTGGGGTTCAGCGACCTGCGGCTTCCGGGGCACCAGCTGCGCCGGGCAGCCAACTATCTGAGTATCAGTTCTTTCCTGAAAACAAATCGCCGAAATTGGCCGATTTGTTTTCAGCATCTCGCTGAATATCAACACTTTGACTGACCGGC
>CAMOIZ010000104.1 GCA_946616385.1 uncultured Bacteroidales bacterium
GCCTTCGTCGTAGATGCTGGAGATGAGCCAGTCGGAGGGCCGGCCTATGATGCCGATGGTGCCGCCGGAAAGGAGTGTGCGGGCCCGGGCTATCTTCTCGAGATGGGCTATGCGCCCGCGGATGTATTCGGGGGATCCGTGCAGGACCTCTCCCTTGAGGCCTTTCTGTTTGAGGAACGACAGGATTTCCAGCGAAGCGGCGAGGGAGTTGTTGGTGCCGGACGTAAGGAGGGTGAAAAACGACACTCCCGCGTCGAGCAGCTTGGGGAGGAGTTCCTTGAATATGCCTTCGGCACCGCCGGTGCGCACATAAATCATATTGAGCTCCGCCGTGCCGAAATCGCTGAAATCAGCGCCTTTGAAATCATATCCTCCGTCCGGGAAAATGCTGCGGAGAAACTCGTCCGACAGGCTGCGTACTGCAGATTCGTCGTGCAGGCCGGAGGTGATGGTGTAGATAGCTGTCTTATTCATTTATTCCTTTGATGTCTTCGTAAAAGGCTGCCATTGTGGTGTAAATGTAGGGTGCGATCCAGAAGAGCCCGATACCGATGGTCAAGATACCTACAAAAAACCAGCCAATGAAGCTCAGGTACATCACAAAGAAACGCCACTTGTTTCCCTTCATCAATTCGTTGCTCCTTTTAATGGCTTCGAGAGGAGTAAGTTCCGGGTTGTCTTTGAGGATATAGGGGGTCAGCACATAGGCGAAACTCTTGATGATGCCCGGAATGACCAGCAGCAACGACCACAGGAAAATCTTGATGCCCATCAGCAAATATGCGAGCACGCTTCTCCAGTAAGGCTTGAACCCGGTCTTGAACATGTTGTCGACAAGGTTCTTGTCGCCCCGCAGCAAATAAAGGAAGGTGTTAAGCAAACCGACCGCCAGGGGACCGATCAGCAAGAAGACGATCGCTAACATCGGCAGACTGTACTTCCCGATATGGGATGCAAGGAAGAAATTGGCCGCCTCGGGATTTCCCTGCAGCACATAAGACTGATACTGGTGGACAAAATCGGAGTCCGCAAGCTGGAAAAGACTGAGTCCTCCTTCTGCCACGAGAATGATAATAAAGTAAGCGAAAAATGTAAGGGCGGCCTCACCCCACTTTCCCTTAAGGGCCTGGCGAGCCTGCTGCTTGAGTTGTCTGATAGTTTTTTTCATTTCAGGATTCTTTTCTGCAATGTAGCAATTATTTGTTAAATTTGTGGCAATATCGCACGAAATTATGACCAAACCACATCTTCTGATCGCAGTTCTCTGCATCTGCGCCGCCGCATCAGCGCAAACCTACCCATTCCAGGACAAAAGCCTCAGCCCCGAACAGAGGGCGGACGACCTCATCTCCCGCCTTACCCTCGAAGAGAAGACGGGGCTTACCCTCAACGCATCCCAGGCCATCCCGCGCTTCGGCATCAAGCAGTATGACTGGTGGAACGAGGCCCTGCACGGAGTAGGGCGCAACGGATCCGCCACCACCTTCCCCATGCCTATCGCAATGGCCGCGTCCTTCGACGACGCGCTGGTGTACGACGTGTTCACGGCGGTGAGCGACGAAGCCCGCGTGAAGCACCGCATCGCCGATGCGGAAGGCAGCCACGAACGCTATCAGAACCTCACCTTCTGGACTCCTAACATCAATATCTTCCGCGATCCCCGCTGGGGCCGCGGGATGGAGACCTACGGGGAGGATCCCTATCTGATGGGACAGATGGGTATGGCTGTTGTGCGCGGCCTGCAGGGTCCGGACGACAGCCCGGTGCGCAAGCTTTTCGCCTGCGCGAAGCACTACGCCGTGCACTCCGGGCCCGAACCGGACAGACACCGCTTCGACGCGCGCCCGACACGCAGGGATCTCTATGAGACCTATCTTCCCGCATTCAAGGACCTTGTGACCAAGGCGAACGTGGAGCAGGTGATGACCGCCTACAACGCCTTCGAAGGCCAGCCCTGCGGCGCGAGCGACTATCTGATCGACACCGTGCTGCGCGGAAAATGGGGTTACAGGGGAGTGATAGTCTCCGACTGCTGGGCGGTCGCCGACTTCTACATCAAGGGCCGTCACGAGTACGTGGAGACCCAGGAGGAGGCCGCTGCGCTCGCGGTGAAGTACGGAGTGGATGTCGAATGCGGGCACGCATATCATACCATCCCCGAGGCGGTGAAGAAAGGCCTTCTGACCGAGGAGGAACTCGACCGCAATCTCAAGAGGATCATCGTAGCCCGTATCCGCCTGGGCGAAATCGACGGAGTGGACCCCTGGTCGAATCTTCCGGAAGACATAGTGGAAGGCCCTGAGCACAAGGCACTTGCGCTGAAGATGGCCCGCGAGACCATGGTCCTCCTGCAGAACAAGGGCGGCATCCTTCCGCTCAGCGGGAAAGAGAGCGTCGCGCTGGTAGGCCCCAATGCCGACGACACCACCATGATGTGGGGCAACTACAGCCCTATCCCTAAGGAGACCGTCACCTTGCTGACAGCGCTGAAAGCGCGCCTGGGCGACAATGTGCGCTATGTGAAGGGCTGCGGCCATCTTGAAAGCGAAGGAGAAACGAACAAGATACTGGCCGCATTGGACGGCATCGGGACCGTCATCTTCGCCTCCGGCATCACTCCCTTCCTTGAAGGCGAACAGGGCGACGCCGGCGGCTTCCCCGGATTCGAGGGCGGCGACCGTACGAAGATCGAACTCCCTCAGGTTCAGAAAGATCTGATCGCAGCGCTGCACAATGCCGGAAAGAAGGTTATCCTCGTGAACTTCAGCGGTTCGGCGATGGCTCTCACCGACGAGACCACCAACTGCGAGGCGATTCTCCAGGCATGGTATCCCGGACAGGAGGGCGGCACCGCCATTGCGGACGTCCTCTACGGCGACTTCAATCCCTGCGGAAAACTGCCTCTGACCTTCTACAAGAGCACTGAGCAGCTGCCCGATTTCTCGGACTACAACATGGCGGGGCATACCTACCGCTTCTTCACCGGCGAGCCTCTGTGGCAGTTCGGATACGGCCTGAGCTACACCAAATTCAAGGTTGGCAGACCGCGCGTGCGCGACGGCAAGGTGATCGTGAAAGTACGCAACAAGGGCAAGGTGGACGGCGCGGAGGTCGTGCAGCTCTATGTTTCGAAGCCCGGCGATGTGGGCGGCCCCATCCGCACCCTGCGTGCCTTCAAGAGGGTTTCCGTGCCTGCCGGCAAGAGCGTGAAGGTGGAGATTCCCATCGACGACGAGACCTTCCTCTGGTGGGATGAAGCCGCACAGGACATGGTTCCAACCCACGGCAAGTATGTGCTGGAGGTCGGCAACAGCTCCGCCACGAAGGACCTCCGCAAGCGCAGCTACCGCTTCTGAAAATCAACGACTTGCTTATAACCGTCTGGTGCAAATGTGCCAGACGGTTTTGCATGATGCCCTGATAAACAAGGGCCGTATAATAAATCGTCAATTGTTTTTTGCAATTGACGATTTATTTATATATTTGCACTATGAAACAATTGTCAGATATCCAGAAGAAGATGCTGGCCCTGCTGGAGGAGCGGGGCGAGGCAAGCGCAGCGGAATTCAAGGGATTGATGCCGGGGGTGCCCGAGCAGACCGTTTTCTCCCGCATACGGGCCCTGGAGCGGAAGGGCCTTATATATGAGGCGGGGCGGGGGCTGTACGCAACGGGCGCAAAACCGGTTTACAGGGTGGTGGCAAGCCCGAAAATGCTGGAACTCAATTCCCTGCTGGTGAGCGAGTTCGTCGGTGCAAGCCTCTGCATCTCGAGCCTTGACGGCAACAACATCATCATCGAAACGGACCGGAAAGAATGCAACCGCATGCTGGTGTTCCTGAGGAGCAGATATCCGGGAGTATTCTCTTTGAAGGAGGCCATAGCTTTCAGGGAGAAGTTGAAAGACGCCATCGTGGTGAAGGCGTTGGTGTCCGACGCCCCGCAGATAGTGTCGGACGGGATGTCGGCCCCTTCCCTCGAGAAAACGCTGGTGGACCTGGT
>CAMOIZ010000105.1 GCA_946616385.1 uncultured Bacteroidales bacterium
GCGGTGAGAGAGGGATTCGAACCCCCGGTACGTTGCCGTACACCTGTTTTCGAGGCAGGCTCCTTCAACCACTCGGACATCTCACCAAAAGGATTGCAAATATAGCAATTTATTTGCAATCCCAAAATCCCTACATCCTCTTCACTTTGTCGAGGAAGGCGCGGACGTGTTCTACATACTCTTCCGGGTGCTTCGCGTAGGAGTTGGCGTGCACTGCTCCTTCTGCGACCCACATTTCCTTGTAGCCGTGTATCTTGGCATCATAGTTCTTCTGCAGGTGGCTGAAGGGCACGAAGTCGTCGGCGTCACCGTGGATGAAGAGCATAGGCCTGTCGCATTTGGCAAGCTGTTTCACGCTGGAAGCCTCCTTGAATCCCCATCCGTAACGGCTCTTGCATACGATTGATGCGGAATTCAGTATGGGGAACGGCGGCAGGTGGAAGGAATCCTTGAGATTGTGGGCGAACTGGTCCCAGACCGAGGAGTAGCCGCAGTCTTCGACGAAGGCGCGGATGTACGGGGGCAGTTCATCGCCGCTCATCATCATGGTGGTGGCAGCACCCATCGACACGCCGTGCACTACCATGAAGTCGTCTTTCCAGATATCATGCGCCACCTCGGCCCACTTCTCCACATCGTAGCGGTCGAGCCAGCCCATTTGCGCAGCCTCGCCCTCGGAATAGCCGTGGTAGGGGAGGTCCGGGAAGAGGACGTTGTAGTTGAAGGTGTCGCGGTACATCCTGACGAGATACAGGAACACGAAGTGGTTGTCGGTGTAGCCATGCACCACGATGGCGGTGCCGGCGGCTGTGGCGGGATTCTTCGCGCTCACGTAGGCTGCATAGACTTTGCGGCCGTTGTAACCGGTGATGGTGGTGTCTTTCAGTATACCCTGTGCCTTGAGGCCGTCGTACCAGGCGGTGCTGCCCGGCAAGAGGGAATCAGCCTTGTGGCGCGTGCGCTCGATATCGTCCACACCGTGAGGCGTGGGCTTCAGGGCATAATTGCACATGAATTTGCCGGCGAGGCAGGACTGCATCAGCGGCAGAAGGATAATGGCCAGTAGAGACCATGTACGCAAGTGTTTCATAATTGGTTATTCTGTGTTATTATTGTGCTATAAACTGATAAATGATATACCCCTGCTGCCGGTCGGGGGCGGTGGTGCTCATCGAGAATTTCGACATCCTCGCGGCACGCACGGCAAAGGAACGCAGGCAGCCGTCGGCAGCGGAACTTCCGTCATCTACCTTGGCTCCGGTCACCGTTCCCTGGCGGTCTACGGTGATGTTCACCCGGACTTCGCCGGCACCTATGCAGCGGTAGGCGGGAATAGGCAGGCGGCTTGCCTTGCGGCCTTCAAGTTCGTACGACAGCACGGAAGGGCCGCTGTATCTGGTCTCTTCGCGCGGCTTCTCTTTCTTCGGTGCGGGAGCAGCGCCCACCTCGTTTTCTTCCGGAATCTCCGCCTCCCTGGCAAGGTCTTCCTTCAGCTTCTCGACATCCTTGTAAAGCTGCTCGGCATCTTCTGCGGAATGGCGGTCGTCTTTCAGCGCCGAACGGTCCACGGCGATGTTGCGCACCGGTTCGTACCCGCCGGCAAGCATCTCGTTGAGACGGTCGTTGATAGCCTGCTTGAGGTCGAGTTCCTTCTTCAGCTTTTCCATCTGCTCCGCCTTGGTGAAGTCGAGCACGAAGGAATTCTCCTTTTTCAAAGTCGCACCGAGCTGAATGCTCATCAGGATGATGAGCACTACGAGGTGTACGATGACCGTAATGTACAACCCGGCCCGGTCGTCTTTGGAAATGCGCATTTTACTGCTCCGCCTTGCGTGCGTTGCGCAGCGCCTTCTCCACGGTGTTGAGGATCATGTTGATTGCCACCTTGTTGTGACCTCCCTGGGGGATGATGATGTCGGCGTAGCGCTTGCTGGGCTCGATGAACTGCAGGTACATGGGCTTCACCGTCCTGCTGTAACGCTCGATGACCCATTCCACGTTCTTGCCCCGCTCGCGTATGTCGCGGGCCATCACGCGCATCAGGCGGTCGTCGTCATCGGCGTCCACGAAGAGCTTGATGTCCATCTGGTCGCGGAGTTTCTTGCAGGTGAAGATGAGGATTCCCTCGATGATGATCACTTCGGCGGGATTCACCGTCACCGTCTCGGTCTTCGACCTGGAGCAGCTGATATATGAATACACCGGCTGGTGCACCGTCTTCCCCTCCTTGAGCTCGGCGAGCTGCTTGCACAGCAGTTCCCAGTCGATGGAGTCCGGATGGTCGAAGTTCTGGTTGCGCTTCTGCTCATCGGTAAGGTTGCTGGAATCCTTGTAGTAGGCATCCTGGGGGATCACCACCACATCTTCCTTAAGGCGGTCCTTGATGGCTTTTACGACCGTGGTTTTGCCGGAGCCTGATCCGCCGGCTATTCCAATAACTAGCATATTCTAGAATTCGGCATTTTTAGGAGTTCTCGGGAAAGGAATGACGTCGCGGATGTTCTGCATGCCCGTGACGAAGAGAAGAAGCCTCTCGAAACCAAGCCCGAAGCCGCTGTGAGGGCAGCTTCCGAAACGGCGGGTGTCGAGATACCACTCGAGGGTACGATGGCTCATTCCGAGCTCGTCGATGCGTGCGTTCAGCTTCTCGAAGCTGGCTTCACGCTCACTTCCGCCGATGATTTCGCCAATCTTCGGGAAGAGCACATCCATAGCTCGCACCGTCTTGCCGTCCTCGTTCTGCTTCATGTAGAAGGCCTTGATGTCCTTGGGGTAGTCGGTGAGGATGACGGGACGCTGGAAATGATTTTCGACCAGGAATCTCTCGTGCTCGCTCTGCAGGTCTACGCCCCAGCTGACGGGATACTCGAACTTGTGTCCGTCTGCCACGGCCTTCTCGAGGATTTCGATACCTTCGGTGTAGGTGAGGACTTTGAACTCGGTGTTCACCACGCTTTCCAGGCGGGAGATGAGCTCGGAGTCATAGCGGTCGTTGAGGAACTGCAGATCTTCGCGGCAGTTGTCGAGGGCATAGCGCACCAGGCTCTTGATGAAGTCTTCGGCGAGGGCCATGTTGTCCCCTATGTCGTAGAAGGCCATTTCGGGCTCTATCATCCAGAACTCTGCGAGGTGGCGGGGAGTGTTGGAATTCTCGGCGCGGAAGGTAGGACCGAAGGTGTAGATTTCGCCGAGGGCGGTGGCCCCGAGCTCGCCTTCGAGCTGTCCGCTCACCGTGAGCGAAGTCCTGCGTCCGAAGAAGTCCTTGCTGTAGTCGATTCCTCCCTTCTTGTCGCGGGGGAGGGGCGCGTTAAGGTCGAGGGTGGTAACCTGGAACATGTTGCCTGCACCTTCGGCGTCGGAAGCCGTGATGAGAGGGGTGTGCAGGTATACGAAACCCTTTGAGTGGAAATACTCATGGATGGCGAAAGCCATCTGGCTGCGCAGGCGCAGCACTGCTCCGAAGGTGTTGGTACGCGGGCGCATGTGAGCGACGGTACGCAGATACTCGAAACTGGTATCCTTCTTCTGAAGAGGGTAGCGCATGGGGTCGCACTCGCCGTAGAGTTCGATGTCGGAGGCCTGTATTTCGACTGCCTGGCCGCTGCCTATAGATTCCACGAGTTTGCCGCGGACGGCGATGCATGCTCCGGTGGTGATCTTTGCGAGCAGAGCGGGATCGGTGGCGGTCTTGTCCACCACTATCTGTATATTATTAATGGTAGATCCGTCGTTCAGCGCTATGAACGCAATCTCCTTGTTTCCTCTTTTGGTGCGCACCCAGCCCTTTGCGAGAACTTCTTCACCGGGTGCTTTTGCGAGAAGGTCCTTGACCTTCGTTCTAAGTATTTCCTGTGACATTTTGTAATATAAGCATTTTAAAAAGCAGCCCTCATAAAGGGGGCTGCTTTACGGAAGACGGGCGGAATTATTCGCCCTTTCTTGCTGAGTACATGATCTTAAGCGCAGAGCAGCGTCGCAGCTCCT
>CAMOIZ010000106.1 GCA_946616385.1 uncultured Bacteroidales bacterium
GATTTCACCTTCATCATGGGATATCCGGGACGCACCCAGCGCTTCCAGACCGCCACCCAGCTGGAGGATATGGTAGAAACGAACAACCTCCGCGTGGAGGCACGCACGGTGCGCCAGAAGGTAATGTGGGACGAGATGATGGCGGATCCCGTCGTCCGTCTGCAGTACGCCAACAAGTACGCCGGCAGCGCCAACGGGTGGAAGAAGTGGCAGGGCGAAGATCTAGCTTTCAAGAAACTCAACATCATCGGACGCGAGAAGCAGAAGGAGGCCGAGCTCGGCAAGTGGATAGACAAGAAGAAGTCCCGCCGCGAGGCATGGGGCGACGCAATCGGCAACATCGACAACTACATCCGGACACAAAAGGAGGGATACCAGAACGCAATCCTGCTGATGGAAACCTTCGGCAACATCGAGATACTGCAGAAGCTGCTCGGCTCCAGGGGCTTCCGCGAGCAGGACTACAACAAGGAAGTCGACCGCAAGATTTCCAAGGCCATGGTGGCGTTCTACCTCGACAAGGTAAAGCCGGAGAACAAGATCAAGATCGAGGGATGGGACCTCAGCAAGGAGAACGGCGACGCATTCGTAGACTGGCTCTTCGAAGGCGAGAATGTCGAAGGGGCCAAGGCCGTCCAGGAGGCGCTCGCAAACAACCTCGAATCTACCATGAAAGAAGAAGGCGGTGATGTTTACCGCAAGGCTAACAAGGACTTCGCCGCAGCGCTCCTTGCCTGGAACAAAGGCAAGCCCAGCTATCCCGACGCCAACTTCACCATGCGTCTGACCTACGGCAGCGTAAAGCCCTATTCACCGAAAGACGGCGTCAGCTACTGGTACTGGTGCACTGCCAACGGCATACTAGAGAAAGAGAATCCTGAAGACTATGAGTTCCGCGTTCCTGAAAAGGTGCACGAGCTCATCGTGAACAAGGACTTCGGCCGCTGGGCCGACAAGGACGGGCAGCTTCACACCTGCTTCCTCTCCAACAACGACATTACCGGTGGCAACTCCGGCAGCCCCGTGCTCGATGCAGACGGCAACCTCATAGGTCTGGCCTTCGACGGCAACTGGGAGAGCATGTCGAGCGACGTCATGTTCGAACCCGACCTCCAGCGTTGCATCAACGTGGATATTCGCTACGTGCTCTGGATGGTGGAAAAATGGGGCGAAGCCCACAATATCATAAAAGAACTTGAATTTGCGAAATGACAGTAGAAGAAGTTAGAGAGTTCCTGCGCGAAGTGCACCACCCCGCCAGGGAAGACCGGGACATAGTTGAACTCGGGATGGTGCAGGATATTGAAATAAGCGACGGCGGCGTGACCGTCACCCTGGGTTTCCCGAAGCAGCGCGACCCGCTCAAAAAGTATTTGATCGGCGCAACGCGCGCCACCCTGATCAGACATCTGGGGCAGGGGGTGAAATCGGAGGTGAAGGAGGTCGAAATCGATGCTCCGGCCCAGAAGAAGGGCACGGAGTTCACCAAGGAAACTCTGCTGAGCGTCAAGCACATAATAGGTATAGCCTCCGGGAAGGGAGGTGTGGGCAAGTCCACCGTAGCGGTGAATCTGGCGGTGGCTCTGGCACGCCTCGGATACAAGGTGGGGCTTGCCGACGCCGACGTCTACGGACCGTCCGTGCCGGTGATGACCGGGACCGAAGGGTACCGTCCCGTAGCGGAGGAAATCAACGGAAAAGACTACATCGTCCCCCTCGAGAAATACGGGGTGAAATGGATGTCTATCGGCTACTTCGCCGAGAAGGGGCAGGCCCTCGTATGGCGCGGCCCCATGGCATCCAACGCTCTCAAGCAGCTGATCCTGCAGGTCAACTGGGGCCCGCTGGACTTCCTCCTCATCGACATGCCTCCGGGAACCGGCGACATCCACATCTCCCTCACCCAGGAAATAGGGATAGAGGGTGCGGTGATAGTCACCACTCCCCAGACCGTGGCGCTTGCAGACGTGGAAAAGGGCGCGAACATGTTCCGCAACGAGAACATCGCGAAGCCAATCTACGGTCTCGTGGAGAACATGGCCTGGTTCACTCCCGAGGAGCATCCTGACGAGAAATACTACATCTTCGGCCGCGACGGCGGCGCGAAGATGGCATCCGAACTGGGCATTCCCCTGCTCGGCCGCATCCCCCTCGTACAGAGCATACGCGAGAACGGCGATGACGGCACACCGGCCGCCCTTTCATCGCGTCCGGACGGAGTTGCCTTCGTGGAACTCGCCGGAGCGCTGGCAGAGGCTGTTAAATAAGTAATTATGTTTCAAAGGCTTATCCGCATGCTGGCGATTGCCGCCCTGCTTCTTCCGGCGGCGGCGCAGGCGCAGAACCTGCAACTTCATACGACCGTGTTCCAGGGCGAAGAGCGGCCTTACTGGCTTTATCTTCCGCAGGATGCAGGGCAGGAAACACCCCTGGTGATCATGCTTCACGGACACGGTGCAAAGGCGGAAGGATACCGTCCGGAAATGGCGGAACTCGCTTCGAAGGAAGGTTTCGCCCTTTGCATCCCGCAAGGGCTCAAGGACTCCAAAGTCGACAAGTCCGGATGGAACGTGGGTTATCCGGTTCAGGAAGGGCTGACCAGAGACGACGTTTCCTTTGTCTGCTGGATGCGGCAGCACCTCGCTCGTGAATTCGGAATTGCGGAGAAGAACGCCTTCCTCTGCGGCATGTCGAACGGCGGAGAAATGTGCTACATAATGGCTTACAGGCATCCGGAAGTGTTCAATGCCATCGCCTCAGTGGCCGGGCTCACCATGCAGTGGCTCTACAAGGATTTCCGTCCCTCCGCCCCCGTGGCCTTCATGGAGATCCACGGCACCGCCGACAAAACTTCGATGTGGGAAGGAGACCCTTTCAATACCGGAGGTTGGGGCGAGTACATTGCCGTGCCTCTTGCGGTGGGCACGATAGCAAGCGCATCGCGCTGCACCTACGAAACGGTGGAAACTCTCCCGAAGCTCGGGGACAATACGAATCAGGTGATTCTCCACCGCTATCTGGGCTGCGACCCGGTGCGCGACGGAGGGCCGGCGGCGGAAGTGCGTCTCTACGAAGTGCAGGGCGGAAAACACTCCTGGGCGCTCAAAGACATGGACAGCTGCGCCCGGATCTGGGACTTCTTCCGCGCATACCTGAGGTAGGTCTGTTGAATCTCTTGAATGAAATTGCTATATTTGTAGGTTAATAGAAAATTAACGCATACAAAATATAGCAATGTACAGAACGAATACCTGCGGAGAACTCCGCATAAGTGATGTAGGAAAGGCTGTGACCCTTGCCGGGTGGGTGCAGCGCTCCCGTAAACTCGGCGGCATGACATTCATCGACCTGCGCGACCGCTACGGAATCACCCAGCTGGTTGTGGAAGCGGACGCTCCCGCCGAGCTTGTGGAAACCGCAACCTCCCTCGGACGCGAATATGTGATCCAGGTGAAGGGCGAAGTTGTCGAGCGCAGCAGCAAGAACGCCAAGATGCCTACCGGCGACATCGAAATCCGCGTAGCCGGCATCAACATCCTCAACAAGAGCCTCACCCCTCCCTTTACCATCGAAGACCAGAGCGACGGCGGCGAGGACCTGCGCGCAAAATATCGTTATCTCGACCTTCGCCGCAATCCTCTGAAGAAAGCCCTGGAACTTAGGCACAGGATTGCGCACGAGGTTCGCAACTATCTGGACTCCAAAGGATTCCTCGAGATCGAAACCCCTTATCTCATCAAATCCACTCCCGAAGGAGCCCGCGACTTCGTGGTGCCTTCCCGCATGAATCCCGGGCAGTTCTACGCCCTTCCGCAGAGCCCCCAGACCTTCAAGCAGCTGCTGATGGTGGCAGGTTACGACCGCTACTTCCAGATCGTGCGCTGCTTCCGCGATGAGGACCTCCGCGCCGACCGCCAGCCCGAATTCACGCAGATCGACTGCGAGATGAGCTTCGTGGAGCAGGAAGACGTGCTGAACA
>CAMOIZ010000107.1 GCA_946616385.1 uncultured Bacteroidales bacterium
GGCTCAGCAAGAGCCGCAAGCTTGTGGTCCTGGGAGAAAAAGACATCTACGAGCCCCTCTGCCGCGAGTGCTTCAACAAGGCTCTGGCAGAAGAATAAAATGTAGCATCATCCTCCCGACGGATGGTGTTCCAGTACGGCCTTCTGCCAGGTGGCGGTATCGATGTGAGTGTAGATTTCGGTAGTCAGGATACTCTCGTGCCCAAGCATCTCCTGCACCACCCTGAGGTCCGCACCGTTTTCTATCAGATGGGTGGCGAAACTGTGGCGGAAGGTATGGGGTGATATCTCCTTGGTGATTCCTGCCAACTGCGCGTTCTTCTTTACCATGCTGAAAACCGCAACCCTGCTGAGCGGTTTGCCGAAGCGGTTCAGGAACACGAAGTCGTCGAAAGCCGGAGAGGCCGGGTCCGGGCGCACTGCCATCCATGCGAGGAAGGCGTCGCGCGCGGAGTCTCCCAGCGGAATCAGACGTTCCTTGTTGCCCTTGCCTATCACCCGGACGAAAGATTCGCTGGTATAGACATTTGAAATCTGAAGATTGCACAGTTCCGACACGCGCAGCCCGCATCCGTATAGCATTTCCAGTATGGCCTGGTCGCGAACCCCTTGTGGCGAACGGGTGTCGACACCTTCTATTATCGCCGTAACTTCCTCTACCGAAAGCACTTCCGGAAGATACCGGCCGAGTTTCGGGTGGTCTACCGCATCGCAGGGATTGTCCTTGCGGTCTCCTTCCAGGATAAGCCAGTCGAAAAACGAGCGCAGCGAACTGAGTTCCCTGCCCTGACTGCGTTTGGACACGTCCGAAGACCTCGAAGCGAGGTAATCGGCTATGTCGGAGGAACTTGCCTTCGACGGATTCACTCCCGTCCCTTTGAGAAAAGCGGCCACATCGGCACCATACGACGCTACGGTGTTGGGCGACATCTTCCGCTCGACCCTCAAATAATACTTATAGTCCTTCAGGAGTTTGTCCATAATTGCAAAGATATCAATAAAAAGCGTATATTTGTACGATGTTAAAGAAACTGACCATACTTGTGGCGGCCATCGTCCTTGCAGCAGCTTTGAGCTCCTGCACGAAGGCCCGTCATGACAGAAGCTTTCCGGAGAAAGAAGTGGTGATGGTTTTCTACGGGGCCGGTTTCAACAATCTGTCTTCCGACATCAAGCGCAACATCGGCATCATAAAAAAAGGCAAGCTCCCTTTCAAGGATTCGAGGCATAAGGTGCTCATTTTCACCCATTTGTCGAATAGCGACTCCGATTTTGCCAACCTCACCGAATCGCATCTTGTAGAACTCAGCAGGGATTTCGGCGTTTTCAAGGCAGACACTCTCCTTACCATAAGCAAGGAACGCTACGCTTCCGACCCTCAGGTGCTGCACGAGGTGATGCAGAAGGTGGCGGAGCTCTACCCGAACGCTCATTACGGTCTGATAGTTTCGTCGCACGGCACCGGATGGCTTCCCGCCGGGCGCTACACCAACTCATCCAACGTCGTCCAGTATTCCGTCGGGAGCAACGTCGACAAGGACCTCCCCCTTTACCGCTACAACGAAGATCCAGGCTCCCCGAAGGTAAAGTCGTTTTCCGCCGAGGCCGAGATGCGGAACGGAATACGCTATTCGCATGAAACATCCATACAGAGCATGGCCAAGGCCATAGGTGTGCATCTCGACTACCTGATATTCGACGCCTGCCTGATGGGCTGCGTGGAAGTGGCCTACGAGTTCAAGGACGTCGCCGACAAAATCGCGTTCTCCCCTACCGAAGTGCTCGTGGACGGCTTCGACTACACCGACATCTCCACTCTGCTGAACGACAACATCGACCTGGAAGGCTTCTGCAAGAGATATTTCGACTACTACGACAAGCATCCGAGTTCCCGCTATGCCACCATCAGCGCCATCAGGACCGACAAACTCGACGCCCTCGCCTCGCTCTGCAGCACTCTCTTCGAAAAATATCGCAGCAGCATCAATTCACTGACCATGGCGAGCGGAGTGCAGAGATATTACAGGAGCGGTTACAGCTGGTTCTACGACTTCGAGGACATCTTTGTCAAAGCCGGCATAAGCGAGGCCGACAAAGCTGCCCTGGATGCCGCCCTCGACGCCTGTATCACCTACAAGGCCTACACTCCCATATTCATCTCCATCGAGATCAACACCTACAGCGGACTCAGCATGCACATCCCCTCGGAGGGCAATGCAGACCTGAGGAACTTCTACAAAACTCTTAAATGGAATGAGGCCACCAATTTGGTGGAATAAACATTTTTTTCTATATTTGCGCCCGCATTTCATAAAACCCCCAAGGGGCTTTGGTGCAATGGGATCCGGACCCTGTTTTCCGGATTGAGTAACACATTTTAAAAATTATCTGAAATGAAGCATTTCGCTCTTAGCGGGGAAACCCGCAAGGTTGGAAACAAAGCCGTCATCAAGGCTTTCCGCAAGCAGGGCCTCGTTCCTTGCAATCTCTATGGAAACGGAATCGAGAACATCCTCTTCACTGTGAAAGAGAAAGACCTCAAGGGCATCCTCGAGACTCCTTATTCCTTCATCATCGACCTCACCCTCGACGAGAAGACCAACTACACCGTGATCCTTCACGAGCTGCAGTTCCATCCCGTCAAGGACAGCTGCCTCCACATCGACTTCCTCGCAGTAGACGAGAAGAAGCCCATCGCCATCAACGTTCCCATCAAGTTCGAGGGACACGCTGTCGGTGTTCAGAAAGGTGGCAAGTTCGTGTCCAATGCAAGGAATCTCCGCATCAGTGCCAAGATGGAAGATCTTCCCGATGATATCACCATCGACATCAGCAGCCTCGACCTCGACAAGAAGATCAAGGCCGGTGACGTCAAGATCGAGAAAGTATCCGTCCTCACCGACAAGGATGCCATCCTTTGCTATGTGAAGACTACCCGTAACGTCGACACCAGCGCTGTTGCTGCTGCCGAATAATCCGGATCCTGACTTATGGCTGGCGAGAGCTACCTGATTGCAGGGCTCGGGAACATTGGTCCTGAGTATGCCGGTACCCGCCATAACATGGGCTTTATGGTGTTGGATGCGTGGGCTCACGCATCCAATGCCGTTTTTGAAACACACCGTTACGGCGATGTGGCCGTCCTCAGCCTGAAAGGACGCAGCATTTATCTTCTCAAGCCCTCGACCTACATGAACCTGAGCGGCAATGCCGTCAGATACTATCTGAGCAAATTGCCTGTCACCACCGAAAGGCTGCTGGTCATCTGTGACGACATCAATCTGCCGTTCGGCACATTACGCATGCGCAAAAGCGGCAGCGACGGAGGGCACAACGGTCTCAAGAATATAGAAGAGACCATAGAAACGAGGGACTACACCCGCATCCGCATCGGTGTGGGTCACGATTTCAGCGAAGGAGCACAGGTCGACTATGTGCTCGGCAAACTTTCCGACGACGAAAAAGCACTCATGCCGGAGATTTGCGAAAAAACAATTCAAGGCGTCATCGACTGGATTTTTGTGGGCGCAGACCGCGCGATGAACGTTTTGAATACCAAAAAAAAGTAATTTTTTTCACTTTTTTAAAAAAACCTTTGCAATTCTTTAACTTATTGATTATCTTGCCCCTCGCTTACAAGAAACTACATAACAGTACTATTTTATAAACCTTTAAATCAAAAAAACATGAAAAAGCTTGTTGAAAAGATCAATGCTGAAATCGCCGACTTCCAGGTAAATGCCGAAGCTCAGCTCGTTAAGGGAAACAAGGCCGCTGGCGCTCGCGCTCGCAAGGCTGCTCTCGAACTCATGAAAGACCTCAAGGAGTTCCGCAAGGCATCTGTAGAAGCTGCTAAGAAATAATTGCATTTTTTGCAAAAAATAATGCAACGTTCCTAAAACCGCTTGCATCTATGTTGTAGGTTTAGGTTTTAGTACACGTCTAAGGGTCGAGAGCCGTGAGGCTGGCGGCCCT
>CAMOIZ010000108.1 GCA_946616385.1 uncultured Bacteroidales bacterium
ATTCCTACTTCTCATGGCTCACTCCATGGCGCAAGTACGACATGGACACCAACCTCCATGGCGGCCCTCGTGCTTTCGTGATGAACGACAACTATTACTCCAAAGTTCTTCCCATGGGAATCTTCCCTCTCTACCTCATCAAGGCCTGCATCGCCGGAGATATCGACAAGATGGAACAGTTCGGCATTTATCAGGTGCTTCCCGAAGACTTTGCACTTTGCGAGTACATAGATCCGTCCAAGAATTACATTCAGGAAATCATAGCTCAGGGAATTGACCTGATGCTCAAAGAAATGGCTTAAGATTATGAAAAAATTCTGGCACGCAACAGTGGACGCCTTCGAGACTTTCCTCAGGGTCCCCGGCACGGTAACCCTCAAGGGTTCTCACGTGCGCGATGCGATTGATCTCAAGCGCATTATGATCATCGCCGTGATTTCCGTCATTCCTGCCGCACTGTTCGGTATGTGGAATGTCGGTTATCAGCATTCCCTCGCAATTGGAGACGGACGCCTGCAGATCCTCACCAACTTCTGGTATGGATTCCTAAGGGTCCTCCCTCTCTATGTAGTATCTTACGGAGTCGGACTTTTCATAGAGTTCTTCTCTGCCGGAATCAGAAATGAAGAAGTAAATGAGGGATACCTCATGTCGGGTATGCTCATTCCTCTGATTGTCCCTGTAACGGTTCCCCTCTGGATGCTTGCAATCGCTGTCGCATTCAGCGTAATCTTCGTAAAGGAGGTTTTCGGCGGCACCGGCATGAACATCTGGAATCCTGCACTTGTCACCCGTGCATTCCTCTTCTTCTCTTACCCTTCTGCCATGTCCGGCTCAGAGTGCTGGATCAAGCTCAAGGCTGGTGAGAATGTGGTTGACGGTTTCACCGGCGCCACTCCCCTCGCCCTTGACGGTGCATCCGCACAGTATGGCACCGGAGTCTGGGACTACATCATCGGTACTATTCCCGGCAGCGTTGGCGAGACATCCGTCATCGCCATCCTGCTCGGCGCGTTCATACTTCTCTGGACTGGTGTCGCCAGTTGGAAGATCATGCTCTCCTCCATTGCCGGCGCCCTCTTCGTAGGCGGCCTCGCAAACCTCGGCGGAGTTGGCATTCCTTTCTGGGAGCACCTTATCGTAGGCGGATTCGCCTTCGGTACCGTATTCATGGCAACCGACCCTGTGACATCGGCACAGACCGAATGCGGAAAGTGGATTTATGGCTTCCTGGTTGGTGCGATCTGCGTGACGGTACGCCTCTTCAACCCCGGTTATGCCGAGGGTATGATGCTGGCCATCCTGCTGGGCAACACCTTTGCACCTCTGATCGACCATTGCGTTGTCACTTCCACTATCAAACGCCGCAACAAGGCCGCCCTTAAAACCGCTTAATATATTGAGGTATGAATACTAACAGCAATCTTTATACAGTAATATATACGACCATCATTGTGGTGGTGGTCGCTGCGGTGCTTGCCTTCGTGAGCCAGAGCCTCAAGAGCAAGCAGGAAGCCAATGAAAAGGCGGACACCATTTCACAGATGCTCACAGCCGGCGGATTCGGAAGCAAGGCCGAATTCCAGGCGATGGGCAATGCGAAAGTACTCGACACCTACGGAGAGCAGATCGCGCAGGCCTTCACCGTAAATGAAAAAGGTGAAAAGGTCGCCGACCTCAGCCTCACCGACAGGGAAGTTCTCTCTCCCAAGCAGCTCAAGGCCCAGAACTACAAAGTGAAGGACGGCAGCGGCTATGCGATTCCCGTTTTTATCTTCAAGAACGGAATCACCGTAGTACCTGTTTACGGTGCCGGACTTTGGGGCCCTGTGTGGGGATACATCGCATTTGAGTCCGACGGCAAAACCATACACGGAGCATACTTCGACCATGAATCCGAGACTGCAGGTCTGGGTGCAAAGATCAAAGACGACCCTGATTTCCAGGCTGAATTCGTTGGCGAGTTGGCCGACTTCGGAAACAAGAACGTCTTCGACATCGTCAAGGGCGGAGCTCCAAAGGATGCTGAAGGCAAATCAATAGTCGACAACAAGATCGACGCAATCACCGGCGCTACAATGACATCCAAAGGCCTCGACGCTGCCATAGACACTTGGCTCGGAGCATACGCGGCTTACTTCGGAAGCGCCGTAAAAGCAGAGGAGGAACAGCTATGAAACTGAAAGAAACCATTCTCGATCCTATCTTCAAGAGCAATCCTATCACCGTGCTGGTGCTTGGCATCTGCTCTTCGCTGGCAGTCACAGTCACCATGAAAGGTGCTCTTGTGATGGCCCTCTCCGTAATGGTCGTCACCGGTATTTCCAGTCTGATCCTCTCAACCCTTCGCAACACCATTCCCGGGCGTGTACGTATAATCGTGCAGCTCGTGGTAGTTGCCCTTATGGTGATCCTGGTCGACCAGATCCTCAAGAGTTTCGAGGCCACATATCCCATCGACAAGCAGCTTTCGGTATACATCAGCCTGATTATCACCAACTGTATCGTCATGGGACGCATCGAGGCATTCGCGCTCGGCAACAAGCCGATTCCCTCGCTGCTTGACGGTCTCGCAAACGGTGCCGGATACGGCATGATCCTTCTTATAGTTGCCTTCTTCCGCGAACTTCTCGGAAGCGGCACTCTCTTCGGAATCCAGGTACTTCCTGCAGGTTACGTTACGAACAACCTTGTGATTCTGCCTCCCTTCGCGCTCATCCTTCTCGGATGCATCGTATGGGTTCAGCGCAGCATCCAGAAAGACCTTCAGGAAAAATAACATAAAGCGCAACTGAATATGGAATACATAAGCTTATTCGTAAAGTCGATATTCGTTGACAACATGATCTTCGCCTACTTCCTGGGTATGTGCTCATACCTGGCAGTGTCGAAGAATGTCAAGACAGCTTCCGGACTCGGTATCGCCGTCATGTTCGTGCTCCTGGTTACGGTTCCTATCAACTATCTTCTCAACAAGTACGTACTCGGCCCCAATGCCCTGATCGAAGGCGTGGATCTCAGTTTCTTGAGTGTCATCATCTTCATTGCCGTCATCGCTGCAATCGTCCAGATTGTGGAAATGGTCGTGGAAAGGTACGCACCTTCTCTCTATTCAGCCCTGGGAATCTTCCTTCCTCTGATCGCTGTGAACTGCGCCATCCTCGGCGGTGCCCTGTTCATGCAGCAGAAGGAGTTCGCGAATGTGGGTGAATCTGCAGTTTATGCTCTTGGTTCCGGTCTGGGCTGGTTCCTTGCAATCGTGGCTCTTGCCGCAATCCGCGAGAAACTCAGCTACAGCAACGTCCCCCCTGCGCTCAAAGGCCTGGGCATAACGTTCATCACAGTCGGCCTGATGGGCATGGCATTCATGGCTTTTATGGGAATATCACTTTAATAAGGAGGCAAGAACATGACATCAACCATTATTTCTGCAGTCCTTGTAATCGTGGTGGTAACGCTGCTGCTTGTGGCGCTGCTTCTCTTCATCAAGGCCAAACTCACTCCCTCCGGGACTGTGAAGATAGATATCAACAACGGCAAGAAAGTGCTTGACGTCGCCCTCGGAGGAGATATCATGCACACTCTTGCAGACCACAAGATCTTCCTCCCTTCAGCCTGCGGCGGAAAGGCCAATTGCGGCCAGTGCAAGGTTCAGGTTCTTGAAGGCGGCGGGGAGATCCTTCCTACTGAAAAAGGATTCTTCAATCGCAAGCAGATCAAGGACGGCATGCGTCTGGGCTGCCAGGTAAAGATCAAGGACAACCTCAAGATCGCGGTTCCCGACTCTACCCTGAGCGTTAAGAAACTCGAATGCGAGGTTATTTCCAACAAGAACGTCGCAACCTTCATCAAGGAATTCACCGTAAGGCTTCCCGAAGGCGAGCATCTCGAGTTCAAGTCAGGAGAATATATCCAGATCGACATCCCCGAGTACGACATCGACTTCAAGGACATCGACGTGGATC
>CAMOIZ010000109.1 GCA_946616385.1 uncultured Bacteroidales bacterium
TGCCGCTACGGGCGCAAAAAACTTGACGAAGGCTGTGCTGACGATTACCGCGACTGGTGCATAGGCGTTGGCGACATGGCGGATTACCTACGCGAAACCGGCCGAGGGCACGATATAACCTACGATGAAGCAATGGCCATTCTCAAGAAGGCCGAGGACCACGGATTCGTGCATCAGGTGACCAACATCGACGGCGACGGCAAGATCTTCGCCATCTGCAACTGCAACGTGAAGATATGCAACGCGCTCCGCACCTCCCAACTCTTCAATACCCCCAACATGAGCCGCAGCGCCTATGTCGCCAAGGTGGATCCGAAGAACTGCGTGGCTTGCGGACGCTGCGTGGAATACTGCCCGGCAGGAGCCGTCAAACTCGGCCAGAAACTCTGCACCAAGCACGGGGAACAGACCTATCCCAAGCAGGAACTGCCGGATGCATCGTGGTGGGGCCCGCACAAGTGGAACGAGGACTACCGCGACCGCAACCGCATCAATTGTTATCCTACGGGAACATCCCCCTGCAAGACAGCCTGCCCCGCGCACATCGCTGTGCAGGGATATCTCAAGAAGGCTGCCGAAGGCAAGTACCGCGAGGCCCTCGAACTCATCAAGCGCGAGAATCCCTTCCCGGCGGTTTGCGGACGCATCTGCAACCGCCGCTGCGAGGATGCCTGCACGCGCGGCACCATCGACCGCGCCGTGGCCATCGATGCGGTCAAGAAGTTCCTTGCAGAGCAGGACATGAACCCCGAAACCCGCTTCATCCCCGAGGTGAACATCTGCTCCAACGTGCAGGACCGCTGGGAAGAGAAGATAGCCATCATAGGCGGCGGCCCGGCAGGGCTCAGCTGCGCCTACTATCTGGCCACCATGGGATACAAACCCACCGTCTTCGAACGCAACGAGGAGCCCGGCGGAATGCTCCGCTACGGCATCCCTTCATATAAGCTCGGCAAGGACGTGATCAAGGCCGAGATTGATATTATGCGGGAGATCGGCGTAGAAATACGCACCGGAGTGGAGGTAGGCAAGGATGTTACCATCGCAGGCCTCCGCGAAGAGGGATACAAAGGTTTCTACGTGGCCATCGGCTGCCAGGGCGGACGTTTGCCCGGCATCCCCGGCGAGACTCTGCCCGGCACCACCACCGCCATCGACTTCCTGCACGATGCCAATTGCGGCAAGGTGAAGGTAAGCGGCAAGGTAGTGGTTGTGGGTGGAGGAAATGTGGCCATAGATGCCGCCCGCGTTGCAATGCGCAGCGGCGCTTCCGAGGTTACGATGCTTTCGCTCGAAACTGAGGATATTATGCCCGCATCGCTCGAGGAACGCACCGAGGCCCGCGAGGACGGCGTGGTGCTGAATCCCGGCTGGGGCCCGAAAGAAGTGCTTGGTTCCGACAAGGTGACAGGCATCGTCTTCAAGAAGTGCACGTCCGTGTTCAACGCCGAGCACAAGTTCGCTCCCGAATACGACGAGAACGAACTTGTCACCCTTGAGGCCGACCTGGTGATCTTTGCCATCGGACAGACGGTCATACTCAAGGACTTGCTGAAAGATACCAGGGTGGAATTCTTCCGCGGCGTTTATCCCGTGGCGGACAAGCTCACATACCAGACTGCCGAGCCCGACATCTTCGTGGGCGGCGACTGCTTTACCGGCCCCAAGTTCGCAATCGATGCTATTGCCGCCGGCAAGGAGGCCGCGGAGAGCCTGCACCGCTTCGTGCAGCATGGCCACATGACCATAGGCCGTAACCGCCGCGACTTCATCGAGCTCGACAAGCAGGATATAGTGGTAGAGAGCTATGACAACGGTTCCCGACAGGATCCCGGAGTCGTGCCTGTAAAGAGCAAGTTCGACGAGTACCACGGCACGCTTACCGAGGAACAGGTGCGCAAGGAAACGGCGCGTTGCCTCGGCTGCGGCGCGTCCGTAGTGGATGAGAACAAATGTATAGGCTGCGGCATCTGCACCACCAAATGCGGTTTCGACGCCATCCATCTGCACCGCGAGCATCCCGAGGCCAGCGTCATGCGCACCTCCGAGGACAAGTTCGGCGGAATCCTGCCTTACATGGTCAAACGTACAGGGAAGATTCTTTTCAGCAAGAAGAAATAATCCATGCACGAACTCGGGATAGTTTTCTATATCATCCGCGACGTCAAGCAGGCAGCCGCCGAGAATGGTGTGCAGAAAGTGACCGCCGTAGTGATGAATATAGGGGAAGTCTCGACCATAGTGCCCGAATATCTTACCGACTGCTGGCGCTGGGCCGCCGACAGAGAAGAGTTGCTTGCAGGCAGCGAACTTCGGATAAACACCATTCCGGCTGTTACGCACTGCGATGCCTGCGGCAAGGAGTATGCTACTGTCGCCAACGGGAAGACCTGCCCTCATTGCGGGAGCGGGGAGACCTGGCTGCTTCGCGGCAATGAAGTGGAAATAAAAGAAATAGTAGTACCGGATTAAATCATTACAGATATGTCTTGTTTCATTGTTCCGCTGGTCCAGGCGATTGCCACCAGCGCCTATAGAAAAGCAAACAGCGGCAAAGTGGCCGCATCGAAGGCTCCGCTGATGCACAACCTCCCTGCATTGGAGAAGATGCTCTGGGGCGGCAGCATCATGCTGATAGTGGACCATATAATAAACGGCGAACTTACCTGGCGTTTCCCGTTTTTCACGGCCCTCGACCAGGTGGGAGGAGGCGCGGTGATGCTGCGCGAAATGCTTACCGTCGGAGTGCCCATGTCGCTGGTACTCACTGCAGTTTGGGCCGTGTGGGCCTTTGTAAGAAAACCAAGTTTAACTTAAACCTTATATCATGTTTTTCCAAGTTTACGGGGCACATGCCCTTTCTCAGTGGGGAATGCTGCTGGTCGTTCTCGTCGGCCTCATTCTCTTCAATGAATTCGCCCGTCGCACCAAGTTCGGCGGCATAGTCACTTTCCTTGCCATCCCGGCTGCTCTCACCGTTTACTTCCTGGCTATCTGGCTTGGAGTGCGCAGCGGAGCTCAGTGGGCTCTTGAGAACCAGACCCATATCTACATGCAGGGCTGGTTCCATTATGCGAAACTGTACGCTGCCACCGCAGGGTGCATCGGTTTCATGATGATCAAATACAAGTGGGGCATAGGTGCAAAGCACTGGTTCAAACCCTTCCCCTTCATCATCGTGGGCATCAACATCCTAATCGCCTGCGTATCCGACTTCGAGTCCGCGGTAATGGGATGGAACAAATGGTGGCTTACCTCCGAAGGCGTATGGCAGTATGGCGGCTGGCACAATGTGATGAACGGCGTCGCCGGTCTCATCAACATCATGTGTATGACCGCATGGTGGAACGTGTATCCTTCCAAGGACAAGAAAGATATGATCTGGGCCGACATGACATGGGTCTACATCGTCATCTACGATATCTGGAACTTCGCATACACCTACAACTGCCTCCCTACCCACAGCTGGTACTGCGGCATCGCCCTGCTTCTCGCTCCTACCGTGGCGGCTCTCTGCTGGAACCGCGGCGGATGGATCCAGAACCGTGCAAACACCTTGGCTATCTGGTGCATGTTCGCACAGGTATTCCCTCTCTTCCAGGAGACCTTCAAGAACGGTCAGCAGTGGTTCAGCTGGGCAACCCTTCCCGTACTCTATCCCGAAGGAGTGGACACCATCAGCAAACTCTATGAAGTTGCCGGCGGAGAAGCGGCAGTCGTAGGCACTACCGTGGATCCTTCTGTTGTCGCCGCAAATCCCACGATGATGACCGTCATCAGCGCCCTCGCGCTCATCACCAACATCATCGCGATCTGCTACATCATCGCCGTGTCGAAGAAGCGTCACATCAATCCTTACAAGGAAGACGTCTTCGTGAACCAGAAGTACTACAAGGACGCCATGGCCCGCGCCGACCTCAGCTAGT
>CAMOIZ010000110.1 GCA_946616385.1 uncultured Bacteroidales bacterium
GTGCTCGCATCTACATAGCGAAGTTCTGGAGACAGCACATTTGAATTGTCGAGAACATATTCCGGATTATCTCCACCGAACCGGGTGACATTGGTCCACGTAGGGTAATATGCAGTAGCATTATCAAGAATCAGAGTACCGGTTTTGTTGAAACCTTTGAATGTCGCCTGTTCTACCAGATATCGGAATCCACTTGTGGAATAGACGGCACCCGTGGAAGTTTCAGTCCTAATGCGATAGCGCGTTTGAACATAACTTTCGGTTTCTGTTTGAGTTTGAACCGCATGGTAATACCTGACATAGTAGTAAGTATATCCACTCCATTCGCCATCTCCCGTACGATAATATGTCGCGGTATTCGCAAAATTAAATTGCGGTTCACCTACCGAAGAAGTAGTCTCCCCGTTCTCGGGATCCCCGGCAGTACCATTACTTGCAGATGTACTTCCACTTGATGTCATGTTCCTCGTCTCCCCCGGCAGGGTACCCTTCACGTTGAAGTGCACCTTGGCGACTGCGTGGCGGAAGTGGAAGTCCACGATGCCTTCGGGATCGTAGTCGTCCTTCTCCACGTTCTTGTGGGGGTTGCCGGAGGTGTTTGTGCCCCAGAGGATGTCGCGCTGCTTGCTGAGTTCGCTCTCGGTGAGGCTCTGGGCCACATAGTCATCGTATACGATGTACGGCACTTTGCCGTCGTTGTTGTACTGCACCTTCTCGTGCCATTCATCCCAGGGTGCATAAGCGAACAGGCTCAGGTTCTCTCCCGCGAAGGTGGGCCAGAACTCCGCGTCGCCGGTATTTTTCCAGTTGGGATTGTCGTACTGGAACTTGCGGTTGTTCAGCACAAGACCGAATTTGCTGTATTCGGTGGAAGCTTTCGTCGAAGAATACTCCTCATCCCCTGTATAAAATGCATACACGCCGAAACCCTTCGACTGCAGGCCGGCATTGTCGATATCGGTGATGTCGCTCACGGCCTTTGTCATGGGCACCCAGTCTTCGGGAAGCGACGCGCTTGCCTTAAGCTCCACGTCGCTCTCTTCGTAGTCGGTGAGCACACGCGGCAGCCTTTCCTTCCCGCAGGAAAGGATCAGCAGGGTGGAGGCAGATAACAGAAGTATGTTGCGAGTAATCTTCATGACTTGTCAGCTTTGTTTATCCATGACCACATCGTCGCCAGCGTCGAGCCAGTCGACCACGTCCGCGGTGACCTTGATCTGCTTGAGGTCCAGCTTGATGCTGTAGGTATAGATCTTCCCGGCCTGCCACTCCTGCACGGTCGTAGTGGTAAGCGGGGCGGAGAGGGTATTGCCGGTATAGGAGTAGTATTCTCCCGAAACTGCGTCCTTCTTGCGCAGGACGTCGAAGTTAACCTCGATGGTGGCATCCTTGAAGAAGGTGTGGGGGATCATCAGCAGGAACTCCTCCACCTTCCAGGTGCTCGGGCTTTCGAAGCAGACATCGGCCTGCACGCCGGATGAGGTGTCCGGGCGCTTTGCGACCAGCGACCCTGCAGGCCAGGTGGGAGCAACGGGCACGCGGCCGGTGTTGGCATCTTTATGTGCAAAATCCGGCACGGGGATGCACTGACCGTACACCGCGACGTTGCGGAAGAGTATGTAGTTGATCTTCACTTCCACGTCAGGATTGCCGGCTGTGTCGAAATCTACGTTCTTCACGCGTATCTGGCTGAGGGCGTGGTGGAAGAAGAACTTCACCTTGCCGGTAGCGGTTCCGGTGAGACCCCTGTTGTTATCCTCCGTCCATTCAGCCTTGCTCTGCTCGAGGCAGAGATCCGACACGCAGAAGTCGATCTGGTCGTCGGAGTTCTGGGGCACCACGTAGTAGAATCCCACCATTCCCTGACGTTTTGAACTCTTGTCCAGGAAGGGCTCCACTATGGTGTTGGCGGAAATAACATCACCTTCGGCGAGTTTGTTCCAGGGATAATAGGCAATGAAAGATATCCTGTCCATTTTGTTCCTGGGCCAGAATCGGGAGTTGGAATAGTCGTAGGTGTAGACTCCGCCGTTTTCGGTGATGCTGACAGGCTCGTTGTAGAAGAGGTTCGGGGCGTTGTACTCTCCGGCACCTGTCTTCCAAGTGCCCTTGCTTCCGGATTCCTGCGGATGGAAGTATCCAAACACGCCCATGGAGGTGTTGCTGTTCAGATGCCTTTCTGCGCTGGTGGATCCAGCAACGTCTCCCACGAAATAATCGGGATCCGCTTTGGTGAAAACGTTGCGCGTGGAATACCACGAGAAGTCGATGGGGAAATCCTCCTTGAGGGTGTCCTTCACGTAGGTCTCAACCTTCGCGCAGCCAAAGGCCGAAAGCATCGCCGTCAATAATAATATATATGTTGTTCTCTTATTCATTATGATTCGGGAACTGAAATGTTGTCTTTGCCTACGGTCCAGTCGTCGCCTGCTTCCACGATTTCTTCAAACTCGATGCGGTCGAGACCTGCGGATATCTTGTAGATGTAGTGTTTGCCGGCTTCCCAGGCGGTCACGCCGTAGCGCTTCGCAGGGTCTAAGTTGGTGTTGTCGAACAGCTTCACGGAGATGTTGTCGCCCGTGTACACGATGGGCTCCGGATGGGACGGATCCGACGATGCGAAGGTGATGTCGTAGGTGAGGCTGAAGGTGGCGTTGGCATCCAGCGTCTGCGGGATGGCGAGGATGGTGAGCACGTTGCTACCGACCACGGTGATATTGTCGCGCTGGATGGTGAACTCATCCTTGACGTCGCTCCAGGCAAGAGGGTTGGAGGAGCAATCCTCCACGGTGCCGGTCTTCTTGATCTTGGTGAGGGTGAGGTTGGTGATGTTTGCACCGGTTCCCTCCGCAAGCTGGAATTCTACCAGCGCAAGGGCGTGGCGGAAGTGCAGGGTAACGTTCTCGTTGATGCCGGGCTTGGTGAGGTCGTTCTCGAGCTCCGAGAACATGAGGTCGATCATCTCGTCGGGATTCTCCTTCTGGGTGAAGGTTGCCTTGGGAATGCCGGGAGTGTTGTTGTCGTAGGCGGTGGTGGTGCCGGACTTGTAGAGGTTCAAGCCTGCAGCTCCTCTGGGATAGTAGCCCCAGAAAGAGAGCTTGTCGACATTGTCGGAATTTGCGCCTGCGCCGTACTCATTCGGCCAGTATTTGATAGGGCTGTAGCTCCATGTGCCGTCGTCCTGCTTGGTGAGGGCGGTGTTGTACATGAAGTCCGCGATGTTGTCGGGGTCGGTGGCGAATGTGGAAGCGTCGTGATAGAAGCCATACACGCCTACGACGGATCCCACTGCGAAGTCGGCGCCGGGAGCCACGTAGCTCGCGTCGGCCTTGGTGCCGGTGGGCCGCAGTCCGTAGGTGGAGAAGGTCACGGGCAGCTGCTCCCCGCTGCGATCGTCACTGACTTTCGCGCAGCTCCAGAGCGCAGCCACGATGCCCAGCATCGCTGTCATTCTGAGCGAAGCGAAGAATCTCCAGCCGTATGTCTTCCTTTCGAACATGGTCATTCGTTTTTTTTCTTGGGACCTGTGCAGGCGGTCAAGCCCGCACAGGCAAAGCATTATGTTTCAAATATACTAAAGATTGTCGGGAAGACCAATTTCAGTGTCGGTAACCTCAGTAGTCTCACCCGGATCGTCATAGTCACCATCGCCGTTAAGGTCTTTATAAATCGTGTTGGTGCCCTTTGTCCAGTCTTCAACGCTAGCCTCGAACTTCACGTTGTTCAGACCAAGAATCATCACAATGTTATATTTGCAGTTCTTCTTGATTTCAGCGAACTTGATGCGTCCGAATACGGTCTGGGGAACCTCGGAGCACTTCTTGGAGCCAAGTTTCTCATCGTAGGTACGGACAGTGTAGGTAACAGTGATGTCAACAACGGGCTTGGTGCCGGGAACGAGGATGATAGGGTTGCTCT
>CAMOIZ010000111.1 GCA_946616385.1 uncultured Bacteroidales bacterium
CGGGGCCCGGAAAGAGGTGCGCAGCAGCATCTGGAAAGCATTCTGAACGCTCGCCACGTCGGTGGTCATGCGAGTCACCAGGCCGGCGGTGCTGAACTTGTCGATGTCCGAGAAGGAGAAACGGCGGATATTGGCGTACATTGCGGAACGCAGATTCGCCGCCAGTCCGCTGCTGGAGTAGGATGCGAAGCGCCCTGCCAGAATACCGAACACCATGCTGAAGCAGGCGAGCACTACCAGGCGCCCTCCGTAGTGCCAGATGGCGGAAATGTCGCCGGCGTTGATGCCCTTGTCGATGATGGACGCGGTCACATAGGGAATCAGGATACCCATCACGACCTCGAGGCTCGTCCACAAAGGGGTAAGCAGCGAGGCGGCGGTATACCGCCCGGTCTGACGGAGTATCGTGCGGAGCATTGCCTGCTAGTACTTGAATGAACTGCCGCCTAAGAATTCGCGGAGCAGCGAGGTCGGAGGTATCTCCTTGTCCGGCACTGGGACGAAGTAGTGGATGAACTTCAGCAGTCTGTGCGCTTCTGAATACTCGGGGCAGTTCTTAGGCACGCTGGCAAGAATCGGTTCCGCATGATTGCGCAGCACGGCAAACTCGACAAGATATGCCGAATTGAACATCACATCGGCATTCTCCTGATAAGGATATATCCACTGATCTTCGGCGGCACGGACCTTGGGCCACTGGCTGATAGTCTGCCTGGCAGTGAACGCACCTTTATTATAATCGCGCACGATGCGCCTGAGCAGACGGTTGTCGCTTGTAGGTATGCAGTTATGGTTGTCGAGGGCGATGCCGGTGAGGGTGGATATGAATATACGGAACTTTATGCGCTCAGATATGCGCGAAGTAAGTTTGGGATTCAGGGCATGTATGCCTTCGAGCACAACCACGTTCCCCTCTGCAAGTTTGAGTTTCTTGCCGTTGTATTCGCGCTTGCCGGTGGTGAAGTTGAATTCCGGCACTTCAACCTCCTCGCCTGCGAGAATTCTGAGAAGGTCGTTTTCCAGGGCCTTGTGGTCGACTGTGTCGAAGTTGTCGAAGTCCGGAGTGCCATCCGGCAGCAGCGGAGTCTTTTCGCGGTCGACGAAATAATCGTCCGTACTGAAAGTCAAAGGGCGGAGCCCACAGGCCTTCAACTGCACGCTGAGACGCTTCGACACCGTAGTCTTTCCAGAACTTGACGGGCCGGTGATAAGAACGAGACGGACCTTGTTCTTACCGCAATAGCGCTTGTTGATTTCCTCGGCAATCTGCACGATTTTCTTTTCCTGCAGGGCTTCGGCCACCTGTATCAGGTCGCTTCCGTTCCCGGCCAAAAGGCTCTTGTTCAGGTCACCGACCGTATTCAGCCCCATGATTTCGTTCCACTTCAGGTTCTCGCTGAACATTTTGAAAGTCTTCGGCTGGTCGATATACGGAGCGAGTTGTGTGGGGTTATGCTTGTTCGGGCCTATCAGCAGCATTCCTCCATGATACGTAATCAGATCCCATTTCGTGAGATATCCGGTCGATGGCACAAGCCGTCCGTAGTAATAGTCCTTGGTCTTGCCGAGTGAATAATAGTCCATATAGACCTGCCCGGAAGTTTCCAGCAACTTCACCTTGTCTTCAGCACCTATCTTGTGCATGATATCGATTACCTGTTCGATGGGGGCCTCGAAACGATGGAAGGGTTGGTTCATCTGCACAAGACGATCCATCTTTGCCTTGAGTTTGTCGACATCCTCCTGGGTAAGCGGGGACCTGTCCGCCTTCACCAGTTCGCAGAAATAGCCATGCGAGATGGGATGCTCTATAAAAATATGGCTGCCGCGGAACACGTCCTTGGCAGCCTTGCAGAGCAGAAAGCACAGCGAGCGGATGTATACGCGCATTCCGCTTGCCACGGTGCAGTCCACGAACTCCACGGTCCTGCTGTTGTAGACGCGGAACTTGAGCCCCTGAGACACATTATTAACCTTGGCTGAAACAATAGGATACGGCCTTTCGAACTGGAACTCCGGCAGCATGTCAAGAAGGGTGGTTCCCTCCCGGAAAGACCTGGTAGTGCCGGTGTTTTTGCAATAGACTTGAATCATCGTGCGATTTGTAAGGCACAAAGATACAAAAAATAGAATTATTTTTTTACATTTGCACCGAAGTTTAACTTAATCATTTTTTATGTGTAGAAATGAAGAAATTCCTGGTAGTTTACACAGCTCTAACGCTGCTCTGCCTGAGTGCTCCTGCGCAAGAATTTGCGCCCGCACCCGAGGCTGAGGACTCCGGCCGCAGTGTCGGATTGTCCGTTATTCCGAGATTCGAATTCAATTACAATGGCGATTTCACACTCGGTGATTCTTCTCTCTATTCACTTTTCGAAGGCAATATTTCCGACGCACTGTCGTTCAGCATCTGCAATCACTGGCTTGCTGGCGACAAGGAAAGCATCAGCCTCCTCTACAGCAACACGGGCCGCAGCGACGATGTCAACTGGCTCGACTGGGCTTATCTGAATTATGCTCTCGGGAACTTTTCATTCACCCTCGGCAAGCAGTCTCTGACCTTTGGAGGATATGAATTCGATGCTTACGACTTCGAATCGTTCTCTTTCCTGGGTTCATCTGCCTGGAACAACCTTCAGGTTTACCTCTGGGGATTGAAGGCCGACTGGACCAACCCTTCCGAGAACACCACGCTCTCCCTGCAGATGACCTCATCTCCTTTCGGAGAGCATCCGTTCACAAGCGGACTGTTCAATTACGCTGCCGAATGGCGAGGCGAGTACGGCAATTTCGCGAACATCTGGTCGGTTGCCGCATTGCAGCGCGACAAAGGGGACTTCATTCCTCTTATCTCCCTCGGACAGACTTTCTCTCTGACCGACGAGATATCTCTCGGTCTTGACATTTTCAATATTGTGGGCGACGAAGAAAACG
The DNA here is from genome assembly GCA_946616385.1 of uncultured Bacteroidales bacterium. Classification (GTDB taxonomy): domain Bacteria; phylum Bacteroidota; class Bacteroidia; order Bacteroidales; family UBA932; genus Cryptobacteroides. Next base: position 2,935 of record CAMOIZ010000111.1, read on the forward strand.
TCGTAATGAAAGGTCTCACCATGATTCCTTCCATCACCTATACCCCCAGCGACAGGCTGATGCTCAGGGGCCGTATGGGCGGAGAGATCAACCGTGAGACAAAGAACAAGAATCTTATAGTCGGCATCGATGGTTACTGGCTTCCTCTCAAGGAATGTGAAGACCTCCGTCTGATGGCATCCGCCGGTTACAACCACGACCTCAAGATGACCAATGCCAGCCTCGGCATCCTGTACTATTTGAACTTCCCCCGCAAATAAATGGCAAAAGACGATCGCATCATCAACATTGAGCACCTCAGCAAATCCTTTGGCGACAAGAAGGTGCTCGACGATATCAACCTGTATGTGCGCCGCGGCGAGTTTCTCACCCTGCTGGGGCCTTCAGGATGCGGAAAAACGACCCTGCTGCGCATGATCGCGGGTTTCCTGCAGCCGGATGAAGGTATCATCACCCTCGACGGCAAAGACATTGCAGGACTCCCTCCGCACATGCGTCCGCTGAATACAGTATTCCAGCGCTATGCGCTCTTCCCCCACCTCGACGTCTACGACAACATCGCCTTCGGCCTCAAGCTCAAGAAGACGCCGGAAGACGAAATAGACAAGAGAGTGCGCCGCGTGCTCAAGCTCGTGGCCATGTCGGATTACGAAGACCGCGACGTGGAAACCCTCTCCGGAGGCCAGCAGCAACGCATTGCAATCGCACGAGCAATCGTGAACCAGCCGAAGGTGCTCCTCCTCGACGAGCCCCTTGCCGCGCTTGACCTCAAAATGCGCAAGGACATGCAGATCGAGCTGAAGGAGATGCACAAGAAACTGGGCATTACCTTTATATACGTAACACACGACCAGGAAGAGGCCCTTACCCTTTCGGACACCATCGTGGTCATCAACGAGGGCAAGATCCAGCAGATAGGCTCCCCCATCGACATCTACAACGAGCCGGTCAACGC
>CAMOIZ010000112.1 GCA_946616385.1 uncultured Bacteroidales bacterium
GGAACGGCGACGAGAAGAGCCCGGAGGAATGCAGGCGCATCCTCAAGGAGCATCTCGATTCTCTAAGCATGCTGGCCATTTTCCCTCTGCAGGACTGGCTGTCGATGGACGGAACGCTGCGCTGGCCCAATCCCGCCGAGGAGCGCATCAACGATCCTGCGGACCCCGACAACAAGTGGTGCTGGAGGATGCATCTGACTACCACGCAGTTGCTTGAGAGTGCGGATTTCTGCACGCAGGTGGCGACGCTGGTCAAAGACAGCGGGAGATAGATTCTTCGCTTCGCTCAGAATGACAATTCAGGGTCAGAAGTCGGATCAGGGTCAGAAGTCGGAGGAACCGAGGCTGCGTCGGGTGAAAGTGTAGGACGATTCCACTCCCACTACCTCGTTGTCGCTCTCGGCCTCCACGCGGGTGCGGTCGATCAGCACCCCGTGAAGAAGGAAGTCCATCTCAGTTTTCTGAAGATCCTTATTGGCGGCGACGAGCTGCGACTGGAGCCCGGGAAGCCGGGCTTCTTTCTTTACTATCTTCTCGGCCATTTCTTCTTTTTCGGACGCGGATGCGCTGTTGTAGAACGACCTGAGCGTGGCGAGCTCGCGGTTCACCCGGGAAATTTCTTCGCGGAGCCGCCGCACTTCGGCAGCCTTGCGGGCATAGAGTTCCGTGTTGGGATCGGTGGCCTTGGATGCCGACATTGCGCTCTTGTTGTCGACCTTTTTCAGATCGACGGACGGATTGAGCTTGCAGATCTTCTGGAGTGTCTCCACGTCGCGCACCGGGCTGCTCACCGGCATGACCTCGTATTCAAGCACATACACGCTCACGCTGTCGGCCGCGCAGTCGCGGTTGCTCGCGAAGATGCTGTAGCGCCCGTCGGGGGAGTTGATGAACAGGAAATCGTCGTAGGGCGAGGAATAGGGGAAGCCCAGGTTCCGTGGTTCTCCCCAGCGGCCGTCGGCCCTGCGTTCGCAGACGTAAATGTCGTATCCGCCCACCCCGTAGAGGCCCTTGGAAGAGAAATATAGCTTTCCTCCGCTGACTATGGGGAAAACCTCGTCTTCGGATGAGGAGAAGGGCATCTTGTAGGGCGCGGACCAGCGGGTGCCCATGTCGCGGGCATAGTAGATGTTTCTCACCCCGGCGGTATCGGCCATCGACCAGTAGGCCTCCTTGCTGCCGCGGGGGAACCAGACAACAGGCGAATCGATGGTGGGATGGGGATCCAGGCGGTTCGGGCCGGGGCGCCAGGAACGGTCGGAGAGGGGATAGTAGAGGAAGAATTCCCTTCTGGAGAAGTTCTTGCGGGCCACCACCTTGGGGCGATTGCAGTAGGCGGCCATCGCCTGTCCGTTGCGGCTCTGCGAGAGTTTTTTCTCGATTTCCACCCTGCGGACGCTGTCGCGGCATTTGCGGAGGGCCTCGGAATAAGTCCGCACCGCAGCGGCGAAATCGTAGTCGCCGTGGTATGCCTCGGCATCCACCATCAGCGATTCATATTCGGGAACAGCTATCCGCTGTGCTGTGAGCATGGGCGCCGAGGCCAGTATGACCACGGCGGAAAAGAACAGTTTTTCTACGAAAAATCTCATCAAAATGCTCACAAACAGCCTGCAAAATTAAGAAATAACCTGTAGATAATTTCTTTATCGGAAAAAAATCTTAACTTTGCGGGCTAATTCGCTGAATTAAATTTTAATTTAAAACTATAATTTTCGTTATGCAAAGTAAAGGTGCAATCAGATTAGTAGCCATTCTGCTCCTCATCGCTTGCCTCTGGCAACTTTCCTTCACAGCCGTGACGGCCATCCAGAACAAGAAGGCCAAAAAGTATGCCGAAGCCGCAGCCGTTGCAGTGCAGAGTACTCCTGCTTTCGCCAAAGTGGCAGCAGAGGATCAGGCTTATTATCTTGACTCCATCAAGAAGGAACAGCAGAAATGGTACACCGACTCCATTTCCAATGAGAAAGTTTATTTCGGTTACAAGTTCAAAGACGTCAGGTCAAAGGAGATAAATCTCGGCCTTGACCTCAAGGGCGGTATGAACGTCATGCTGCAGGTGCAGCTCGAAGACCTCGTAAAGGCCCTCTCCGGAAACAGCACCGAGCCCCAGTTCCACCAGGCCCTCGCTCTTGCCAAGAGCCGCAGCGTGAACTCCCAGTCCGACTTCATCACCCTCTTCGGTGAGGCGTGGGAAGAAGTTACCGGAGGTGCACGTCTCAGCCAGATTTTCGGAACATACGAAATGCGCGAGAGCATCAAGCCCGAATCCACCAACGCAGAGGTTCTGTCGGTAATCAAGAAAGAGGCCGAAAGCGCAGTTGCCAACTCGTTCAACGTGCTCCGCAACCGTATCGACCGTTTCGGCGTCACCCAGCCTTCCATCCAGAAGCTCGGCAACTCCGGCCGCATCCTCGTGGAACTTCCCGGCGTGAAGGAGCCTGAGCGTGTGCGCAAACTCCTCCAGGGAACCGCATCCCTCGAATTCTGGACAACGTTCGAGAACAGCGAGATCGCTCCCTACCTCATGGAGGCCAACTCCGTTCTCGCAGGCATACTCGCCGAGGAGAATGAGCCTGCCGCACAGGCAGAAGCAGCTCCCGCAGAGCAGAAGGACGACATCGTAGCCGAGGAAATCGGCAACGCCGAGAATGAGGATGAAAACCTCAACGCCTACAAGGCCGCCAACCCTCTGTTTGCAGTGCTCCAGCCCGTTCAGGGCAATGGCGGTGCATGCATCGGTTACGCCACCTCCGCCGATACCGCAAAGGTGAACCGTTATCTCTCGATGCCTCAGGTTGCAGCCCTGTTCCCCGTCGAGTTCCGTCCCATGTGGGGTGTGAAGCCCATCGCAAACACCGAGAACGTCTATGAACTCGTGGCAATCAAGGCTTCTTCCCGCGACGGACAGGCTCCTCTGGACGGCAGCGCGGTGACCAACGCCAGCGTTACCTATGACTCCCGCACCAACGGAGAGCCCAAGGTTTCCATGAGCATGAACGCAGAAGGCGCCAACGTGTGGGCCCACCTTACCAAGGACAACATCGGCAAGCAGATCGCCATCGTGCTCGACGGCACCGTTTATTCCTACCCTGTCGTGAACAGCGAAATCAGCGGAGGTAACTCCGAAATTTCCGGCCACTTCACCGTGGAAGAGGCTACCGACCTTGTGAACGTTCTCAAGTCCGGTAAGCTCCCTGCTCCTGCAACCATAGTCCAGGAACAGGTGGTAGGTCCTTCGCTGGGTGCCAAGTCCATCCGCGACGGTATGATTTCGTTCATCATCGCCTTCATCCTCGTGCTCGTCTACATGGTGCTCTTCTATCAGGGCGCCGGTCTTGCAGCCGACTGCGCATTGCTCACCAACGTGGTGCTCCTCTTCGGAACCCTCGCTTCGTTCGGTGCAGTGCTTACCCTTCCCGGTATCGCAGGTCTCGTGCTGACTTTGGGCATGGCAGTGGATGCCAACGTTATCATCTACGAGCGTATCAAGGAAGAGCTTAAGGCCGGCAAGGGCCTCAGCAAGGCAATCGCCGACGGTTACAGCAATGCTTACTCAGCAATCATCGACGGCCAGCTCACCACCCTGCTCACCGGTCTCGTGCTGTTCTTCTTCGGTTCCGGCCCTGTCAAGGGATTCGCTACCACCCTCATCATCGGTATCATCACTTCCGTGCTGACCTCCATCTTCATCACCCGTCTCATCTTCGAGGCCCGTGTTGCAAAGGGAAAGAACATCACCTTCGACAACAGCGTCACCCGCAACTTCCTCAAGAACACCCACGTCAACTTCCTCGGTGCCCGCAAGTGGTCTTACACCATTTCCGGCATCGTGATCGTGATCGCTCTCGTGAGCATCTTCACCAAGGGATTCACATACGGTGTCGA
>CAMOIZ010000113.1 GCA_946616385.1 uncultured Bacteroidales bacterium
ACATACCAGCGGCTTGCGGCGCGGAGGTTCTCGTAGTAGCTCTTTTCGGGATCCACCTCGAGGGTGCTGTAGTCCTTCCACTTGTCGGGATATCCTATCTTGACGGTGAAGTTGTCGAGTTTGTCGTGGGCCTTCGCCTTGGTCTCGTCACCCATCCAGTCGAGCGAATCGATGTGCTGGCCGAGTGCTGCCTGCAGGTTCTTCACGAGGGTGAGCATCTGTTTCTTGGAGGATTCGGGGAAGTAACGCTCCACGTACATCTTGCCTACCGCCTCGCCGAGCACTCCGTTGGGAACCGACATGGCCCTCTTCCAACGGGGCTTGTGCTCCTGGATACCGGCCATCTGGCGGGAATAGAAATCGAACTGGGCTGCGTAGAAATCGTCGCTCAGAGCACCGCATCCGCCGCTCACGAGGTGGGCGAGCAGATAGTCCTTGAGAACCTGGAGGTCGGTGGCTTCGACATAGTCGCTGAGCGCCTTGAAGAATGAAGGCTCGCCTACTATGATCTTCTCCTGCTCGGGGATACCGCCAGCCTCGAAGAAGGCGGCGAAGTCGAATCCGGGATAAGCGGCTACGATCTGCGCGGTGCTCATGGGGTTGTAGAGCTTGGTGTAGTCGCGCTCCTGCTCCCTGGTCCAGGAGTTCTCGGCCAGATAATCCTCGACCGCGACGGTATTGTCGGCCACGGCCTGTGCGTTATCGACGCCTGCAAGGGTGAGAACCTTGGTCAGGAAGATGCGGTAGCCTTCCTTGAGGGCGGCGTTCTCGGGCTTCACGTAATAGTCGCGGTCGCCGATTCCGAGGCCTCCCTGGCTGATGTAGAGGATCTGGCTGTCGCTGTTCATGAGGTCGGCTTCGACGAATGCTCCGAACAGGCCGCCCTCACCGTCGAGGTGCAGTTTGGCGAGCGCACGGGCGAAATCCTCCTTGGAGGAAATCTCCGCGATCTTGGCGATATGGGGCTGGAGAGGAGCCGCACCCTCGATGTTCAGACGGGTGGAATCGAGGCCCTGCTTGTAAAGGTCGACTATCTTCTGCTCGACGGTACCGGGCTTGGTCTTCATGGTCGACATCGACGCGAAGAGGTCGTTCAGACGGGTGACGTTATTCTCGCGCAGCTGGTCGAAAGTGCCGAAACGGCTGTATTCTGCGCCGAGGGGATTCTTCTCCTGCCAGCCGTGGGTGGCATATTTGTAGAAATCTTCACCGGGAGCAACCGAAGTGTCGAGGTTGCCGAGGTCGATTGCGGGAACTTTCTCCCCGCCCTTGTTCTGGCAGGCTGCCAGCATCATCAAAGGAAGCATACACAAAATCAACTTTTTCATATCATTTCTTTTTTTGCTTGTTTTTTTCGATTATCGCAAGATTCGCCTTGGCGGTTTCGTCGCCGGGGGCCAGTTTGAGAACCTTCTTGTAGTATTTGGCGGCTTTTTTGTCGTCGCGGCGGGCCACCTGCCAGTAGGCGCCCAGATTGTTCATGAACAGGGTGCTCTTCGGATTCAGCTTGAGCATGCGCTCGGAAAGGATGCGGAACGACTCGTAGGAGTTTGCGCTTCCGACCTTATAGAAAAGATAGCAGTATTCCTGAACTGCCTCCTCGAATTTCTCCCTGCTGACGCTCTCGCCACGGAAGGTCCACGAGGGATGCTCGGAGGCATCGTAGTCGATCAGGTCCAGCATAGCCGTCGCAGCCATGTCGGGGCTGTCTTTCTCGTAGGCGGCAAGGGCCGTGATCTTGTCGAAACGGTACATCAGCGCATCCGGCTGCAGCCGTATGGCCTTGTCGATGTACTCCTGGCTGAGGCGGAAAAGGGAATCGCTGAACTGCGGCACCACGAAATAATTGACGTCCCTACCCAGCGAATCCTTGAGGGTGAGCACGGGTTTCTGGCCCAGATACCTCGGAGACGGCTTCTCCTTTATTTCTTCGGAACGGGACTTCGCCAGATAGTAGTCGTGACGCGCCTCGAGCATGTCGCAGTCGTCCGGGAAGGCCTTTTCCCAGGAATTGAGTATGTACTCGACTCCCACGCCGTCGGCTCCGACGGCCTTCACCTGCTTGGTATAACGTTCGCGGAACTGCTCGGCATCCTGGGCCGCGGCGGCCATGCACGAAAGCAGCAACGCTATTGTAATTGTCTTCTTCATACGTCCATAATAATTCTGCGGCTCTTGGGATAAAGGTTGTTAGCCCTGGAGCCGAGATTCTTCACAAAACCCAGGGGATGCGAACGGTAGCACACGACCAACATTCCCAGGGGCGCATCCGGCAGCGACAAGGCGTCCCTGTGCAGATACTTGAGAGCTTGCTGCAAATCCAGTTCCACTCTTGGCACTGAAGGATCAAAAATTTGCAATCTGCTCTCCAGGGGCCTCAGGTCGGATGTCTTGCAGCGTGCGGACGGGGCGCCGGAAGTCTTGCGCAGGGCGCCGGCCCACTGTCCTTCGCCCGGCACGACCCCCGCACGGAGCAGATTTCCGCACCGGGTGAGTTCCACCCCGTACCCGCCGAATTCGTTTTCCGGAGGGATGATCTCCCCTCCCAGTTCGCGTGCGGCCCATTCGAGGTTGGAGTCGTTCTCGCAGTCCTCGTAGGTGCAGGTGGAATAAATCAGCAGCCCGCCTTCCTTCAGTGCAGGCCAGACGTCGGCGAGTATGCGACGCTGGCGCGCCGCGCAGATGCCGGGAAGTTCCGGAGTCCATTCCGCAACAGCGCGGGGATCCTTGCGGAACATTCCCTCCCCGCTGCAGGGCACGTCCGCCACTATCACGTCGTACCAGCCCTTCATCACCCTGCCAATCACCGCTGGATCCACGCTGGTGACGGTCACGTTGGGGTCTCCCCACACGCCGACGTTGTCTGCCAGCACACTGACGCGGGCCTTCATGACTTCGTTGGCCGTGAGTTCGAAGGCGTCGCCGCAGGCTTCGCGCAGGGATGCCGCAAGGTCGGTGGTCTTGCCGCCGGGCGCGGCGCAAAGGTCCAGGACACGCAAGGTCCCGTTCCACATTCCGAGAGCGAGCTTGCGGAACAAGTGCCCGACGTACATAGCACTGCTGTCCTGCACATAGTAGCAGCCGGCGTGGAAGAGTGGGTCGAGGGTGAAGTTGGGCCTTTCGGAAAGGATGCGTCCATAAGGGCTCCACGGCACCGGAGTTCCCTCAGGTCCGTCGCAACCTTTGAAAGGATTGAGTCTTATGGATGTCGAAGACTCCCCCATCAGAACTTGAAATCTTCCGGCATGCCTTCGGGCCTGCGGCCTTCGGAAACGGCCACCAGGGCGTCTACCAGCTTGTCGAGGGCATCCTTGAGCTTGCCTCCGATCATCATCTTCATCATCATGTTCAGGTCCGCCACGAGGTCGATCCAGAAATCGGTCTTGCCCGGCTCGGAGGCCTCTGCGAAATGCAGGGAGACCATGAAATGGAAGGGTGCGCCGTTGTCTTGCAGTTCTATATAAACATAAGGTTCGCGGCGGGTGACCTTCACTCCAACGGTGAAGCCCTGGACAGTTGCGGAAATCGTATCGAAATCGGCCGTGACGTCTTTCTTGCGGTCTTCAGGGAGCATCGCCACGAAGTTGCGCATGTCGGTGAAAGCCATGTAAAGCTCGGCCTGTGGACGGGAAACTATCCCGTGTTTGCTTGAATATTGTGCGCTCATAAGAGTATTTTTTCTAATTTTGCAGCAATTCGCAAAGATAACAATTTTTACATGCACAGGATTTATTTCGAAAACCGATGTATAATAATATGCGAGCCGGGCGACCAGGCTCTCGCCGACCCTAACGCCGTGGAATTCCATCTGGGCGAGAAGATCGACGTCCACACCCTGGTGCTGATGTTCGAATCGTCGAAGGAACTCAGCA